>RDYO01000137.1 GCA_004293385.1 Verrucomicrobiota bacterium | reverse complement strand
GGGCGCATTGTTCGAGGGCCCGAGGATAAGTGGACCCGAGGGCCCGAGGCGAGCCGTGACACACGAGAGGCCCAGAGGCTCAGAGGACTAGTTGATCAGAGATCCAACATCTCAAAGGGAAACCGGAGACCGGATCATTGGCTGGGGTGCCTCGAGGTAGGGCTGACCGGCCCGGTCAGCCGAGGTTGAGCGGGCCGCTCAACCCTACCCTAACCGTCACCCGTATCGGCGACTTTGCCTCTGGTATCTTCCCAACCGCCAACCGCTAACCGCGAACACCTAACATTTGCACCTTTGCACAGGCGGTCGCGACACCGTCGCGCCCCTACCCATGATAGGTATTGGCGGTTGGTAACGCAGAGAGGCAGGAGGGCGCGGCGTAGCCACGCCCCTACCTTCGGCCACCATGCGGCGGCCGGATCCCTAGGGCAGCACGCGGTGCTGCCCCTACCCAAGCCCCAATTCAATTCAGCCCTCCATGCAGTCCTCAACGCAGGCCTCCACTCAGTCCTCCAGCTTTTAGATCCATCTCATTTTCCTTTCCCACCTTCATCACTCCGCCACTCTCGCCCCATGTCCGAAACCCTCCTGACCCTCCGCGAAAGCAAGACCTCCCCGGTCGGCTCGCGCTTCCAGGCCATCTGCGCCCTGGGAGATATCTCCACCAAGACCGCCAAGACCGGGTCGACCTATTATGAGGCCGTCATCGCGGACGCCACGGACGACATCAAGATCCGCGTCTTCGGCGATTCTCCCGTCAAGCCCGTGCTCGTCACCCTCAAGGCCGGCGCGGTCGTCCGCGTGGGCGGGGTCGTCGGCGATTTCAACGGCCGTCCCGACCTCAAGGTCGATTCCCTCGCGCCTGTCACCGACGCCGAGCGTTCGGACCCGGCGATCATGGGCCGCCTCACGCCCGTCTCGCAGCACGACCCCGTGAAGATGAAGGCCGACCTGCTCGGCATCGTCAGCCGCATCCCGCACGCCGGCCTGCGCGCCACCGTCGAATCCGCCCTGGAAGAGCATGGCGAACGCTTCTACGAGGCCGTCGCCGCGCTCGGCATGCACCATGCTTATCGTCACGGCCTGCTTGAGCATACCCTGCGCATGGCCAAGTGCGCCGAGGCTCTCCTGCCGCTCTATCCGAAGGTCGACCACTCGCTCTCCGTCGCCGGCATCGTGCTCCATGACATGGGCAAGGTGCAGGAGTATTCGCGCCTCGAGCCGGGCATGGCCAAGGCCGGTTTCACCCGCGCCGGCAACCTGCACGGCCACCTCGTCCTCGGCGCCTTCATCGTGCGCGCGCACGGCACCAAGGTCGGCCTCGAAGCCTCGC
>RDYO01000029.1 GCA_004293385.1 Verrucomicrobiota bacterium | reverse complement strand
AATGGCCTATCCCATTTTTTTTTTTTTTTTATTCAGCCAACCGCCGCCTGGGGCCGCCACCCGCCACCCGAAACGACTACCCCCACTCCTCACCCTAGCCCTACCCCAATTTCGGGGTATTTTCCTTCGTTCTACCCCCACCCCTACCCCTTCCCCTACCCCTATTCCATTGCCCTTCCCCGCCCAATTGCCCAACTTACGGCCCATGTCCGCGCCCAAGGCCCGCTTCACCCTCGAGTTCGAAAAGCCCCTCCGGGAGCTCGAGGACAAGATCAACTCCCTCCGCGCCTCCTCCGAGTCCGCCGGGATGGACGTCTCCAAGGAGGTCAAGTCCCTCGAGTCCAAGATGGAACAGACCCGCCGGGAGGTCTACGGCAACCTGAACCCCTGGCAGCGCGTCCAGCTGGCCCGCCACCCCCGCCGCCCCTACTCCCTGGACTACATCGGCATGCTGTTCGATGACTTCCAGGAGCTGCATGGCGACCGCCTGTATATGGACGACGAGTCCACCGTCGGCGGCACGGCGTTCTTCGAAGGCCGACCGGTCATGGTCATCGGCCAGCAGAAGGGCCGCGACACGAAGGAGAACCTCCGCCGTAATTTCGGCTGCCCGAATCCCGAAGGCTACCGCAAGGCCCTTCGCCTGATGAAGATGGCCCACACCTTCGGCCTGCCCATCATCACCCTCGTCGACACCCCCGGCGCCTTCCCCGGCATCGGCTCGGAAGAGCGCCACGTCGCCGAAGCCATCGCGGTCAATCTCCGCGAGATGAGCCAGTTCGGCGTGCCGATCATCACCTTCGTCATCGGTGAAGGCGGCTCCGGCGGCGCCCTCGGCATCGCCGTCTCCAACAAGGTCTACATCCTCGAGAACGCCTACTACTCCGTCATCTCGCCCGAAGGCTGCGCCGCGATCCTCTTCAAGGACCGCGCCCATGCCCCGAAGGCCGCCGAAGCCTTGCGGCTTGACGCCCCCAACCTCCTCAAGCTCGGCGTCGTCGACGGCGTCGTGAAGGAACCGCTCGGCGGCGCGCAGGAAGACCCGGCCGCCACGGGCTCCGCCATCCGCAAGACCCTGCGCGACTCGCTCGCCGACCTCTCCAAGGCCTCGCCCGAGAAGCTCATCGCGATGCGTTACGCGAAGTTCCGTGCGATGGGCGTGTTTTCGGAATAAGCCTGCGGAAAAGGCCAAACAAAAGGGGCGCCGATCGGCGCCCCTTTTTATTACGCGTCATCCCGACGGCTCAGCCGCCGTTGGACAGCACCCGGATGTAACGGGTGTAGTTGCGGCCGTGCTGGAAGACGATCCGCTTGAAGTCGGCGTCCGGGATCTTCTGGTTGTCGTTCACCATCTGCAGGGAACGCAGTTCCTTCGAACCTTCGGGCGTGAGGATCGTGACCGAGACCTCGACGGCCTTGAGCGAGTAAGGGAGGTAAGGAATGGCCGTCGTCGTCGGCATCCGGAGCGGGAGGTTGTCGGGATAGATGCGGTCGGCGAACACGCGGAGACGGGAGCTGTAGTAGTCGAACGGATGGATGTTCGGCCAGGCGCCGGGCATCGGCATCGGTACGGCCGGGGCGGAGTTCGGGGCGAAGCGAAGGGCGACGTCGGAGGCCTGCGGGGGCTGGGTCAAGCCGCGGGCGACGCCCTGTCCGGTGCTGTACATCGCCAGGTAACCACCCTGCGAGGCCGGCATGGCGGACTTGTCGTCACCGCGCCCGACCAGGACGACCGGACGCAAGGCCTGGGGCTGACGACCCAGCGGATCCTTCAGGAAGCTGGTGTTGGCGGCCTGGGCTGCGTCACCGGCGGTCGCGGGCAGCATCGAGCTGCACCAGAAGACCATGTTCATCGCGACGACGTTCGAAGCGATGAAGTTGTTCTCGTCCATCGTCCAGCACGGGGTCGTGCTGGCGATATTGGCGTCGACCAGCGAGCGGGTCTCGTAATCGGGGTTCGGAAGGCGCGAGTAGTTCGCGAAGCGACGGGAGCCGGACCAGTAGTCCCACGGATAGCGAGGCTGGTCGATGGTCGAGCTCAGGATGAGAGGCATCGCCTCGGCGAACGTGCTCTCGGAGTCGATCAGGGTGCGGTAGACGCCGTACACCTGCTGGATCTTCTCACCCGGGGCGTCGAACGGCGAGCGCTGCCCGATGCGGTAGGCGACGGCGGAGACGTCTCCGCGCAGGGCGCGACGATTGGCTCCGGGAGTCCAGCGCGGGCGATCCGGCGGCGCGGAGAACAACATGACGATGGGATGGTCGGTCGGCTGCAGGTTGCCGACGGCGCCGGGCGCACCGGTCACGTCAGCACTGCCGGGGACGACGACCTCCATCCAGCAACGGCCGTCGGCGCGGAGCACGGCGGTCGAGAAATCATTGTCCATGGCATCCAGGACGCCGCGCGCCTCGGACTGCGTGGAGAGGTCCGCGACCGCGCGGTCATAGACGCGCAAGGTGTCGGAGGCGATGGAGACGACGGTGAGGACGATCACCACCATGATGGCGGTCGACACCATCACCTCGAGCAAGGTGAAGCCGGCGCGGACGGAGCGGAGCAAGTTTTTCATCGGCTGATGACGATGTTCTGGACGACGAGAGGAGTCTCGGTGCGCGTGCTGAATTCGCTGAACGCGCTGTAGTCGTGCGGGAAGAACTCGGCGACGACGGGCAGGTAAGCCAAGGCGTAGGCGGACGGCTGGAGCGGCACGGGCGAAGTCGCCCACGGCGGCGCGGGAACGCGGGTGAGGCGCGGCTCCAGGTTGGCGGGATCGATCTCCGCACGCTGACCGACGAGCAGTTTGGAAAGCGAGAGGCGGACGCGCATCGGGGCGCCGATGATGTTACGTCCGCCGGCGGCGGCCTGCGACAGGTTGTTCCCGTTGCAGTAGGCGACCTCGATCATGGAGGGATTGGAGAACAAGGCGTAGGTGGCGTCGCCGGTCTTGTCGTTCTCCGTCGCGACGATCTTGCGCTCGTAGACGTAGAGCCAGACGGCGTTGTTGCCGTTGTCCCGGGCCCGCTGCAGCAGCCGGTAGGCGATGTCGAAGTTCGAGGCCGAAGGATTGCCGCCGTCGAGGTTGAGGCCCGCGTCCATGATGTAGCGGTTGTTGTTGGGGACGTTCTCGGCGGTGGCGTCGACGAAGACGATCGAACGAGGATTATCCAGGGCGCCGACCAGACGGCTGACGCCGGCGAGCGCCCGGTTCGTCTGCATGATGTCGTCGACCTGCTGGAAGGTGGATCCGAGGATGCCGACCAAGGAGAGGATGGCCACGCCGACGATGCCGATGGCGAGGGTCACCTCGATCAGCGAGAAGCCCGGACGGGAGGAAGGAGTCGTGCTTGCAGGAGTCATCGGGGAAGGGAAATTAGCGGGCCTTGTCCATCTCATCGGCGTCGAGCGTCATCGAGACGTCGCCGTTGGGGCGCAGGGAGATGGCGGCGAACTGGTTCTCGGAGCCGACGTCGATGGCGGCCCGGCCGGCGCCGGTGTTACGCACGATGCCCTTGGCCAGGACGAGGAGGACGCGGCCGAGATGGTTCGAGGAACCCGAGCTCTGGAGTTCGACGTAGTACCAGCGCTTCGGATTGAACTCGGCGGTCATTTCCGCGAGGGCCATCGGCTGGGTGGTCGGAGCGTACTCCATCCACGGCGGCGAACTGGCGGGCGAGTCCTTGGTGTTGGAGCCGATCTGGTCGGCGAGCTGGCCGATCGAACTGCGACGGGTGTTGGACGCCACGGCGAGTTCCATCGTGGTGGCGGTGTCGGAAGCCGGCGGCACGAAGACGACGCCGGTCGGCAGGAGCTGGGGAGGCTCCGGCGAGAACCAGCGGTAAGGAGCGACCGAGGTGTTGGTGACCGTGGCCGGATCGGCGCCCGCGAGGGCCGGGTCCGCCGAGCCGACGCCGCCGACGGCGATGACGAACTGGCGGAGATGGTTGGCTTCGTCGTTCGGGTCGTTGAGGATGAGCAGGCGATAGCGGCCGTTGTAAGTCACGCCGCTGGTGCCCGGACCGCGGTTCATCAAGGCCATCGCGCGGGCCGTACGGATGGAGGACGCCAGGAAGCGCTGCCCGGCCGGCAGACCGCCGCCGTCACCCGTCGACAGCCCGAGGAACAGGGTCGAGATCAGCAGGATGATCGTGATGACCAGCAGGAGCTCCACCAAGGTGAAGCCCTTCCGGACGGCTTTACGCACGGAAGTCATTGGATGGCGATGACCTGAGCGAAGTCGCTGGCGCCGAGGCTGTCGTCGTAGTTACCGAAGTCAGGGGCGATGTCGGTGGTGTAGATGATGACGCGGGCCGGGATGCCGGTGGCGAGCGTGATGGCGCGGATATCCGCCGGGACCGAGGTCGCGCCGCCGGGGATGTCGTTGATGTTGCGGATGCTCGTGTTGCTGTCGGTGTCGAAGATCACGCGGATCTTACGGTTGGCGAAACGGTCGATGAGCATGCTGGTGTCGGTGAAGCCTTCGTGGCTCTCGAAGTCATCCTTGCCGAAGGCGCAGAACTCCTCGGCGTTCTTGTTCAGGGCCTTGCGGTTCTCCGGGGAGAGCGCGGTGCCGGTCGGCATGCGGCCGGAGATGGCCATGACGAACCGCTGGTTCACGGCCTGCTGCTCCAGGGTATGGACCGTGTCGACGGTCGTCCGGTAAGGCGGGTTGATATTGGGGTAGAAGCCGTAGACCTGCTTGTAGCGGGTGATGCCGCCGGCCCACTGGGTGAAGGCGGTCTGGGCCGAGGCCTGACGGGCCCGCTTACGGATGCCCCCGATGGCCGGGAACAGGGCGGCCGCGAGGACGCCGATGATGGCGATCACGGTGAGAAGTTCGACAAGGGTGAAACCAGAGCGACGACGGGGAGTCATAGGGAAAGGAAGACTGAGGGGAGATGACATTCTACGGCCCTCCCCTCTGCCTTGAACAGCCAAAACCCTCGGTCAACGGATGACCACGAAGCAGGCTACGGCCACCGCGGTGGGCAGCAAAGCCCAGAGAAGGAGCCGAAACGGGGAGACCCCGGGTCCGAAATGGGGGGCCAGGATAGACTGGCCGGCGGGATTGGGGGCGTTGGCGATGACGGTCAGACCGCCGCCGGCCAGGGCTCCGGCCACCACGGCATGTCGGAGGGCTTCGGCCTCCGCCCCGGGAGCCGCCAGCGCCGGCACCTGGGCCGCCAGGTAGGTGATCGCGGCGTTGTCGTTGAAAGAGGTCAGGAAGGTCGCGACCGCCATGAGCGCGCCTTCGTTCAGCCGCATGATGACCGGGGAGATCCACCAGCCCTGCAGCCCACCGAGGACGACCAAGCCGGCCAGGAAGAAACCGACGAGGAGCGGACCGCGCAGGCGCACGGGGTCCTGCCACTGCGGCGTGGCGACGGTGAACGCCAGGAAGACCAGCAACCCGCCGGTCATGAGGATCGGACGATGGCCCGCGAGCATGGCGACCGTCCAGACCATCAGCAGGAGGTGGATCGCCGTCACCCAGGCCGGAATCGCTTCCCGGCGCGGCGCGGCTGACTCGTCCGCCTTGAGCTGAGTGAGCTCCGTTCGGAAGACGAGCAGGTAAGCGAGATTGGAGACGAGAATCGCGGCGATGGCGGCCCAGCCGTAATGCGCGAAGACGTCCGCCGTGGACCAGCTCCACTTGGAGGCGACCATCACGATGGGCGGCGCGGCGAAGTTCGTGAGGGCTCCGCCGACGGAGATGTTCACGAAGAGCAGCGCCAAGGT
>RDYO01000028.1 GCA_004293385.1 Verrucomicrobiota bacterium | reverse complement strand
AACCTTTGGACCAGTTCGTTCGTCCTCTGGACCTGCGGCTGGGCCAGCCTGCTGCTGGCCTTGTTCTATTGGGTCATCGACGTCCGGGGCTGGGCTCGTTGGTTCGGAGCCTTCTTCGCCGTCATCGGCATGAACTCCGTGCTCATCTACATGTCGTCGAAGTTCCTCAGTTTCGACTTCACCGCGCAGGCTCTCTTCGGCGGTCTCGCCCGGGCCTTCCCGCCGGCCGTCGCCTCGCTGGTCATGGTCACCGGCATCTTCGCCGTGAAGTGGGCGCTCTTCTGGTTCCTCAAGCGGCAGAAGGTCTTCCTGAAGGTGTAGGCGCGGGCGGGTCTTCGCTTGTCTTCGGGCTTCCCGTGCGGACGCTGGTGAGATGGACGAATCCGAGCTCAAAGTCACACGAGGCGACATCATCGCCCGAGGCCTGCTTTGTAACTGTCCGAACTGCGGTAAGCGTGGCCTCCTCGCTTCTTGGTTCCGGATGGGTAAGGCCTGCCGGTCCTGTGGTATGGATCTCGCCCGTTCGGCGGGACTCTATTCCGGTACGACCTCCATCGGCTACGTCGCAGCGATCCTCTTCGTCATCATCCCGATCTGCTTCCTGGTCTCGTTCAAGGTCCTCTCGGTCAAAGCCGGGGTGCTCCTGGGGATCTTCGGGACCTTCGGCTTCATCGTGCTGATCTACCCCGTCATGCTCTGCTGGATGGTCATGGCCTACCATGTGGCTTTGCCCGGGGAACTGCCCGTCAACGGGGGCGGGGAGGGGCGGGACGAATGACCGCTCGGTCTTGACTTACATCTTCATATCTCGATAAGAAGATACTTCAGATGTCCCGCTCTTCTTCCCGCCCAAGGACGCGGAAGGCGGCGCGCGCATGCTCAAGGTCGCGGCGACCCTGAAGCCGCTCGGCATCGATTTCGCCTCCCTGACCTACGGGGCCGGCGGTACTTCCCGCGACACGACGATCACCTACGGCGCGGAGCTCGTGAAGATGGGCATCCCGCTGATCGGGCACCTCACCTGCGTCGGCCATTCCCAGGCTGAGCTCTCCGCGATCATCGAGCAGTATGACCGCGCCGGCTTCTCCGGTATCCTCGCTCTCCGTGGCGATCCGCCCAAAGGGCAGACCACCTTCACCGCCCATCCGGAAGGCTTCGCTCATGCCGAGGGTCTGGTCCGCCTCATCAGCTCGGAACGCCCCGGTCGCTTCGCCGTCGGTGTCGCCGGTTTCCCGGAGCGTCACCCGGACGCCACGGACGACCTGGCGGACATTCGTTTCCTTGCCGGCAAGGTCTCGGCCGGCGCGGACTTCGTCACCACCCAGCTCTTCTTGGATAACGAGGACTACTTCCGTTTCGTCGACCGTGCGCACGCGGCGGGAGTATCCGTGCCGATTCTGCCGGGTATCATGCCCGTGCTTTCCCTCAAGCAGGCCCGTACGTTCTGCGGTTTCTGCAAGGCCCGGATTCCGGACGCCTTGGTGCGCGAGCTCGAGGCCTGCGGTCCGGACGAAGAAGCCCAGCGCAAGGTCGGCGTCTCCTGGGCCGTCCGTCAGGCGCGGGGCCTGATCGCCCGCGGCGCGCCCGGGTACCACGTCTACATCCTCAACAAGGCCGAGTCGGCGGTGGAGCTCTTCGCCGCCATGCAGGCCTGAGGCCTCAATAGGTTTGCCGTCCGGCGTCGGTCGCCATGACATCACGTCATGGACGCGGCCCCCGATCATCCTGGCTGGAAGCGTGGTTTCTGGAGCCTGATGGCGACCCAGTTTCAGACCGCGTTCAGCGACAACGCCCTGAAGAACCTGGTCATCCTGCTCGTGCTCGGCAGCGCGATGCCCGTCGAGCAGCGCAATACCTACGTCGCGCTCGCGGGCGGACTGTTCGCCGCGCCGTTCATCTTATTCTCCATGCTCGGCGGCTGGCTGGCGGACCGGTTCAGCAAGGCCGCGGTCATGCGTGCGGTGAAGCAGGCCGAGGTCGGCATCATGCTGTTCGCCGCGGCGGCCCTGGCGTTCGAGTCAGTCTGGTTGCAACTCACGGCGGTGTTCCTGATGGGCTGTCACAGCGCGATCTTCGCGCCTTCGAAGTATGGTATCCTGCCGGAACTCCTTCCGCATGACCGGCTCTCGTGGGGTAATGGCATTTTCGAACTGCTCACGTTCCTCGGTATCATCTTCGGCATCGCGGCTTCCGGCTTCATGGCGGAGACCTTCGCCGGGCGGCAGGAGATGTCCGGCCTGCTGCTGGCCGCGCTCGCCGTGCTCGGCTGGGCCTGCAGCCGGGGCATCACGCCCGTGCCGGCGGCCAATCCGACCTGCGTCCCGCGTATCAACCCCGTGACCGACCTCTGGGCTCGGTTGAAGCTCATGCGCGCGGATCGAGATTTATGGCGGGCCAGCTGGGGTAACGCCGGCTTCTTCTTCGTGGCCGCCTTGGTGCAGATGAACCTCGTCATCCACGCGCAGGACGTGCTCGCCCTCAGCAAGGCCCAGAATGCCTACCTGACCCTCTCGCTCGCGCTCGGCATCGGCTTCGGCAGCCTCGCCGCGGGTTACGCTTCCCGCGGACGCATCGAATACCGTCTCGTCCCGGCTGGTGCGGCCGGTCTGGCCCTATGCGCCGTGCCGCTCGGGTTGGCCGGCGTCGGCCTGGCCGGCTTTGTCGTCAGCCTCGTCGGACTGGGCTTCTTCGCCGGCCTCTTCATCGTCCCGATCGCCGCCGTGCTCCAGCATCGTCCGGCGCCCGAGGATAAAGGCGCCGTCCAAGGCGCCGCGAACGTCCTCAGCTTCGTCGGCATCCTCGGTGCGGCCGGCGTCCAGTGGCTGGCTTCTGGCTACCTTGGACTCAGTTCCGGTGAGCTCTTCTGGGCCTGCGGCGCGGCGGCACTGGCGACGGGCGCCTACGCCGCGATTTCTCGCGGCCGGTTCATCGAGGCCGAATAGGACGCGGCAGTTGCCAGGCGCTCAGACCGTCGCCAGTACGCGCTGCTTGATCTCGGCGACGGGCATCGCGTTGAGCAGGACGGGCGAGAGACGGTTCTCGTTGATCAGCGGGAGGGCCGTGAGGTGTTCGCTGAGGACGAGGTTACGGTTCGCGGCGACTTCGTCGACGCGGTCCACCGGCGTGAAGCGCGGGGTCGACTTGAGGACTTCCGGGTTCGTGCGGATGAGCTCGCCGATGGCCAGCACTACCTCGGCGAAACGATCCAGCTCGGTCTTCGTGTAGGACTCGGTCGGCTCGATCATCAGGCCGAAGACCTCGGGGAAGGCGACGGTCGGGGCGTGGAAGCCGAAGTCGAGGAAGAGCTTGCCGACGCGGGCGATGATGCCCGCGCGCGGGATGCCGGCGGCCTCGATGCGCTTGAAGTCCTCTTCCGTGAGCGTGAGGATGAACTCGTGCATGCGCGGCACGCCGTCGGCCGCGGCCGGCAGCGACGGGAAGGACTTGCCGAGCTGGGAGAACAGGTAACGGCTGGAGAGCACGGACATCGCGGCCATACGGCGGACGCCTTCCTTGCCGAGGCGCTGCAGGTAGGTGTAGACGCGCACCTTATGGGCGAAGTTGCCCCAGTGGCGATGGAAGGAGCCGATGCTATGCTTCGGCTTCACGGCCACGTAGGTGTCTCCATGCTTCTCGATCTGGAAGCCGGGCAGGAAGTCCACGAGACGCTCGGAGACGGCCACGATGCCGTCGCCGGGGCCGCCGCCGCCGTGCGGGACGGTCCAGGTCTTGTGCAGGTTGTTGTGGACAGCGTCGACGCCGAGGGCGCCGAGGTTCACCCAGCCGGCGATGGCGTTCATGTTGGCGCCGTCCATGTAGACGAGGCCGCCGATGCGGTGGATCTCCGCGGCCATCTTCTGGAAGTCGGTCTCGAAGACGCCGGAGGTGTTCGGGTTGGTCACCATCATGCCCGCGATGCGCGGACCGAACTCGGCGATCTTCGCGGCGAAGTCGGCCTGGTCGACGCGGCCGTCGGGGGCGGACTTCAGGAGCACGATGCCCGAAGGCGAGCCATCGGGGTTGCGCTTGGTGGCGTAGCCGGCCGTGGTGGCCGTGGCGAAGTTCGTGCCGTGGGCGGTCGTCGGGATGAGGATGATGTCGCGATGCTGGCCGTGGTGGCGGTGGTAGGCCTGGAAGAGCTTGAGGCCGACGAGTTCACCCTGGGCGCCGGCTACGGGCTGGGTGGTCAGGCCGGCGAGGCCAGTGATCTTGCGGAGCCATTCCTGGATCTGCCAGAGGAGCTCGAGCGAGCCCTGCGCGTCTTCGGCGGGCGCCTGCGGGTGGAGGCCGGTGAAGCCCGGCAGGCCTGCGGCCCAGTCGTTGATGTGCGGGTTGTACTTCATCGTGCACGAACCGAGCGGGAAGCAGCCGGTGTCGGGCGAGACGTTGAGTTCACCGAGCTTCGAGTAGTAGGCCTTCAGTTCGGAGAGCGGGAAGGAGGGCAGGCCGACGGCTCCTTGGCGGAGCAGGGCGGCGGGGACTTCGGCAAGCGTCTTGGTACCGGCGGACTTGCCGTAGAGCCCTTCGAAGAACGCGACGAGTTTGTCGGTGTCGGCGGCGGTCTGCAGGTCGCTGAAGGAGACCTTGAGCAGCGAGCAATTGCAGGGAGTGCGGCCGGTGATGTCGACGCCCACGTGCAGGCCGGCGGCGCGGCCCTTGGCGATGACGGCGGCGGCGGGCTCCGGCAGCATCAGGCTGAACTCGTTCCAGAAAGCCTGGTCGGCGTAGCAGACCTTGAGGCCAGGGATGTTGTGCAACTTGGCGGCGGCGCGGCGGGCTTGGTCGCGGCCGGCGACGCAGGAGGCAGCCATGCCTTGTTCGCCGCGGGCGAGGATGGCGGCGCCGGCGATCGTGGCGATGAACGCCTGGTTAGAGCAGATGTTGGACGTAGCCTTGTCCTTGCGGATGTGCTGCTCGCGGGTGGACATCACCATCACGATGCAATCACGGCCGGCGTTGTCCTTGGCCTTGCCGACGAAGCGTCCGGGGGTCTCGCGGACTTCGTTCTTCTTGTCGGCGTGGTGGCGGACGGCGAAGATGCCGAGGCCGGGGCCGCCGAAGTTGGCGCCGATGGCGAGGTGCTGGCCTTCGCCGACGAGGATGTCGGCGCCCTTCTGGCCATACTGCGCGGGAGCCTTGAGGCCGCCGGTGGCGAGGAGCATCGGATCGACGACGGCGATGGACTTCACGCCGGCGGCGGCGCAGGCGTCGGTCAGGGCGTCGACGTCTTCGAGGAGGCCGAGGGCGTTGACCTGCGGGAAGATGACGGCGGCGAGCTGCTTGCCGAGACGCGCGGCCGCGGCGGCGATGCCGGCGGCGGACAGGCGACCCGTGGCGTCCTCGGCGGCGAGGAATTCCAGCTTCACCGAGGTGTCGGCCACGTGCGTGCGCAGGACTTCAAGGTCGGCCGGCAGCAGGTTGCCGGCGACGAGCAAGGTATTGGCTTCGGCGTCGGCCATGCGCACGGCGCAGACGGCGGCTTCGAAGAGCGCGCTGGCGCGTTCGTAGAGAGAGGAATTGACGGCTTCGAAGCCGGTCAGCTGGGCGAGCGTGGACTGGTAGATCCAGTGCGTGATCAGCGTGCCCTGCGAGCGCTCGGGCTGGTAAGGCGTGTAAGAGGTCGTCAGGTTGCGGATCGAGCAGACGTGGCCGACGATCTCGTGCGTGCGGTAGACCTGCAGGCCGTCGCCAAGGAAGGCGGTCTTGACGGAGTTCTTCTGCGAGAGGGATTCCATGCGGTCGGCGAGCGCCTGGTAGGCGAGCTCGTCGGGCAGGTCTTGCGGGCCGGCGAACTGCACCGCGCGGTCGATATGCGCGTACATGTCCGGGAAGTCCTTCGAGCCGACCGCGGCGAACATCGCCTGGATGTCGGCTTCGGTCGCCGGGATGTAATGGCGGGCGAGTTCGCGGGAGATCTTGGACGGATCGTAGGGCAGTTGGGCCATGGAAGTGACGATGGTTTTTGAAGGAGGAAACGGGTGTCGCAATCGCCCACCAAGAGAGGGTGGGGGTATTAGAGAATCAGGGTTTCGACATAAGGTTTGGCAACCCCTGCCGAGGCTTGTGAATAAGTCGTCCGCCCGAGGTGCGTTGCCATCCGCGGACGGGCACCCATGGTCGCCCTATGACCAAGCAGGAACGAGCCGACTACGTGGGCAAGGAGCTCGCGAAGCTCTATCCCGAGACGCCCGTCCCGCTCGACCACACGGATGCCTTCACGCTCTTGGTGGCGGTGGTGCTTTCGGCCCAGTGCACCGATAAGAAGGTCAACGAGATCACTCCCGCGCTCTTCGCCGAAGCGGGGACTCCTGCCAAGATGGCGGCGATGACCGAGGCGAGGGTGCTGACGCTGATCCGGCAGCTCGGCCTGGCGCCGCAGAAGTCCAAGGCCCTCGTCGGCCTGGGCAAGATGCTCATGGCCAAGCATGGCGGGCGGGTGCCGCGGACTTTCGAGGAGTTGGAGGAGCTTCCCGGCGTCGGTCATAAGACCGCTTCGGTCGTGATGGCGCAGGCCTTCGGCGTCCCGGCCTTCCCGGTCGACACCCATATTCATCGTCTGGCGAAGCGCTGGAAGCTCAGCCCGGGCAAGTCCGTCGA
>RDYO01000065.1 GCA_004293385.1 Verrucomicrobiota bacterium | reverse complement strand
TTGATCCCGATCTTCTCCAGCAGGCGCGCGAGTTCGTCGTCGCTGCCGAAGGGGATCGAGATGCTGCCTTTGTTGCCCTTGCGGACGACCAGGACGGGCGTGGCGAAGTGGGAGGCGAGGCGCTTCTGGACGTCGGCGACGACGGTCTGGACGGCCTGCTTGCGCTCGCCCTTCTTGGTCGCGGAGAGTTTCTTGACCTCGGCCTCGGTGGCGCGGACGGACAGGCCCTTCTCGATCACGAGACGGGCGACGAGCATGCGGTGCGCGGCGTTCTCGACGCCGAGCAGCGCCTTGGCGTGACCGGCGGAAATCTGTCCCTTGCGGAGGAAGCCTTGGATGTCGTTGTCGAGGGCGAGGAGGCGGACGCTGTTGGCGATGGTCGCGCGCGGCTTGCCGAGGCGCTCGGCGACGGCGTCCTGCGTGAGGTTGAAGTCGCGCATGAGCGAGGCGAAGCCGAGGGCTTCGTCGATCGGATTGAGGTCCGCCCGCTGGAGGTTCTCGATGAGCGCGAGCACGGCGCTGGAAGCATCGCTCGCATCAATGATGCGCGCGGTGATGGTCTTCTGGCCGATGAGCTTGAACGCGCGGAAGCGGCGCTCGCCGGCGATGAGCTCGTAGCCGTCCTTCACCTTGCGGACGACGATCGGCTGCATGAGGCCTTCGGAACGGATCGAGTCGGCGAGTTCCTTGACCTGGGCGTCGTCGAAATCACGGCGCGGCTGGCGGGGATTCGGGACGATCGAGGTGAGCGGGAGCTCCTGCAGCAGCAGACCCGGAGCGACCGGTGCGGCGGCCGGGGCCGGGGCCGGCGCAGCCGCGGGGGCGGCGGCGGGCGACGCGGCCGACTGCGCGGGCTTCACGCCGCCTCCGATGAGGGAACCGAGACCGCGACCGAGGGACTTCTTAGGAGGGGTGGCCATGTGGGCTTTGCTTGAGAGGGGTTCAGCGACCGGTGTTTTCCGGCTGCGGGACGAAGATATCGACATCCGCTTTCAGGGCGGCAGGCGAGGAAAGGTTATTCGCTTTCAGGATCCATTCGACCTTGGAACCGTGGCGGAGGGCGATCTTGGTGACGGTATCGCCAGATTTGACGCGATATTTGGCTCCGGTCTGCGGCTGGTCGGAAGGGGCGCCTTCGGACGGCTCCGAGGACTGGGCCGTCGACTTGCCGGACTTGGTCGCGGGGGCCGAGCCCGACTTGCCCAGGGCGGCGTTCACCTGACGGGTCAGCTCGGCGAGCGCGGCGTTCACGTCGTCGGTCTGCTGCTTCAGACGACGGTCGACTTCGTTCAGGATCTCCGCGCGAGCCTTGGCGACCGCCTCGTTCGTCGAAGCGGACTGACCTTGGCCGG
>RDYO01000027.1 GCA_004293385.1 Verrucomicrobiota bacterium | reverse complement strand
TTCCCCATGGTCCTAACCTCGTTAGGGCCACCGGAACCGCACCGCATGGCCCAACAAGACACCTGGACGAAAAAAGACCTGACCGGCATCGAAGAGCTTTCCCGCTCCGAGATCGAACTGCTCTTCCGCCAAGCCGACCAATTCCTGCCCGCGCTCGCGCCGGGCAAGGGCCTCGACCTGATGAAAGGCCGCACGGTGGTGAACCTCTTCCTCGAGCCGAGCACCCGCACCCGCACGGCTTTCGAGATCTCGGCCAAGAAGCTCGGCGCCGAAGTCGTCTCGATCAACACGACGGCCTCCTCCCTGGTGAAGGGCGAGACCCTCCGCGACACGGCCGAGAACATCCGCGCGATGGGCGTCGACGCCATCGTGATGCGCCACTCCTCCGCCGGCTCGGCGCGCTACCTCGGCTCAGTCCTCGATATCTCGGTGGTCAACGCCGGCGACGGCGCCCACGAACACCCGACGCAGGCCCTGCTCGACGCGTTCACGCTCCGCCGCCGCTTCGGCAAGGTCGAAGGGCTCAAGGTCACGATCCTCGGCGACATCCTCTTCAGCCGCGTCGCCCGCTCCAATATCCTCTGCCTCTCGAAGCTCGGCGCCCAGGTCACCCTCGCCGGACCCGCGACGCTCGTCCCGGCCGCGCTGAAGGAAGCCTTCCCGCAGGTCCGCATCGTCCATGACCTCAAGGAAGCCCTCAAGGACTGCGACGCGGTGATGCTCCTGCGCATCCAGCACGAGCGCCAGACGACCACCCACTTCCCTTCGCTCGGCGAATACACCGCGCAGTTCGGCCTCAACGCCGAACGCGCCGCCTGGCTCAAGCCCGAGGCGATCGTGATGCACCCGGGCCCCATCAACCGAGGCGTCGAAGTCGAAAGCGAAGTCGCCGACGGCCCCCGTTCGGTCATCCTTGAACAGGTCCGCAACGGCGTCGCCGTCCGCATGGCCGTCCTTCACCTCTGCACCGGAGCCATCAGCCGATGAATCCCGCCGACAACTCCCCCCTCTGGATCCGCGGCGCCCGCGTGATCGATCCCTCCGCGAAACGCGACGAAGCCAAGGGCGACGTCTTCGCCCTCGACGGTAAGTTCGTCGACCAGCTCTCCGCCGCCGACCAGGCCAAGGCCCGCGTCATCGACGGCGCCGGCCTCGTCGTCGCGCCCGGCTTCGTCGACCTCAACTGCCGCCTCGGCGAACCGGGCCGCACGGCCCGCGAGACGATCCGCACCGGCACCCGCGCGGCCGCCGCCGGCGGTTTCACGACCGTGGTCACGATGCCCGACTCGCTCCCCGCGGCGGACAACGTCGGCACGATCCAGCTCCTCCGCGAGATCTGCTCCCGCGACGCCGCCGTGCGCGTGCTCCCCACGGGCACGCTCACCAAGGGCCATGAAGGCAAGGCCCTCGCCCCGCTGGGAACGATGAAGAAGGCCGGCGTGGTCGCGGTCACCGACACGACCTCGGGCGTGCAGAACAACGAGATCATGCGTCGCGCGCTGGAATACGCCGCGATGTTCGACCTCGTCGTCCTCGACCATTGCCAGGACAGCAGCATGACCGACGGCGGCCAGATGCACGAAGGCGCCTGGTCCCTCCGCCTCGGCCTCCGCGGCCTCCCCCGCGCCGCCGAAGAGATCGTGGTCTCTAGCGACTGCCTCCTCGCCGAACTCACCAAGGCCCGCATCCACTTGCAGCACCTTTCGTCCGGTGGTTCCGCCGAGATCGTCCGCCGCGCCAAGGCGAAGCAGCTCTCGGTCACGGCCGAAGTCTCGGCCCTCCACCTGCTCCTCACCGACGCCGCGCTGGCCAATTACGCGACGAGCCTGAAGACGAATCCTCCTCTCCGCGAAGAAGCCGACCGTCTCGCGCTCATCGCCGCGCTCGTCGACGGCACGATCGACGCGGTCTGCTCCGACCACTCGCCCTGCACGGCAACCGAGAAGGACTGCGAATTCGACCTGGCTCCGTTCGGCGCCGCGACCCTCGAGACGGCCTTCGCGGCCGCCCACACGGCGATCGTCGCCGCCGGTCACGCCGACCTCTCGGTGCTCATCGCCCGCCTCACGCACGGTCCGGCCAAGGCTCTCGGCCTCTCCGCCGGCACGCTCAAGGCCGGCGCCCTCGCCGACCTCGTGGTACTCGACCCGAAGGCCGCCTGGACCCCCGCGAAGAGCGACCTCGTCTCGAAGTCCGGCAACAACCCGCTCCTCGGCCGCGCCCTCACGGGACGCGTCCGCGCGACGTTCGTCGGCGGCCGTCAGGTCTTCGGCGCCTAAGCGACGATGGACGAGCTGACCCAAGCCCTCGACGCCTTCGGGCCGTGGGACTGGGCATGCGTGGGCGCCAACCTCACGGCCGCGGCCCTCGGGATCTTCGCTCTCCGCTGCTGGCGCGGGATGCCCGGAGTCATTCCGCCCCACCCCGTCTCGGCCATGAACGCCGCCCTCGGCGTGGTGACCAGCGTGATGTCCTTCGGCCTGGTCTTCGGCCTCGTGCTCGCCGCCGCGGCCCAGGCGTTCTCCTCGCACTTCGGCATCGCGCAGGCCCACGTGTTCACCGCGGCCTTCATCGGTCAGTCCGCCGCCGCGCTCACGATGATCGCGATGGGCGCGATGGTGCCGGAGTCGCTACGCTGGGCTCCGGACGTCAGCGCGGACGAACCGGGCGAAAGCCCGCTGCGGCGCGCCGCCCGCGCCTTCACCTTCCCTCGCCTGCTCCTCGTGCTTCTCGCGCTCTTCGCGCTCGGACTCGCGCTCACCGCCCTCTGGAAAGGCTTGCACGTCGGCTGGACGCAGCTCTTCCGGCACGGCCTGCTCGGTGAACCGCCGGCCGACGTGCCGCAGGACATCGTGGACTCGGTCCTGAAGACCGACGTCGATACCTGGCGCTTCGGGACGATCATCCTCGCGGTGACGATCGGCGCGCCGGTCATGGAGGAACTCGCCTTCCGCGGCATGCTCTACCCCGGCCTCCGTCGTCTCCTCACGGGCGCCTCCGAGCGCCACGCCCGCTGGATCGCGGTCGCGCTCACCGGCCTGATCTTCAGCGCCGCCCACGGAAGCCCTTCCGCCGCCCTGCCGCTCTTCGGCTTCGGCGCCTTCATGTGCCTGGTCCGCGACCGCTACGGCCTGCTGACCTGCATGGCGGCCCATGCGTGCTTCAACGGCTGGAACCTGGCTTGGTTGAAACTGGCGCCGGCCGCCTCCACGCTCTGAAACCATGGGTGCCCTGACGACTCTGGCGGACCGCTCGGTCGCGAAGCTGACCGAGGAGGAGATCATCCGTCGCGTGGTGCAGTCCCTCGCCGACGCGGCTCCCGCCTTCCCGGAAGGTCCCGGCGGTGATTGCGCCCACCTGCCGACGACGGGCGGACGCTCCATCCGCGCCAGCACGATCGACTCGGTGATCCTGGGCCGCCACTTCGACGCGGCCTGCGACGGCATCCGCGCGGGCGCCAAACTGGTGAACCGCAACCTGAGCGACCTGGCCGCGGCCGGCGCCATTCCCTCCGACGCCCTGCTCTCGCTGGTGATCGGGCCGGACGTCGATGTGACGTGGCTCACCGACTTCGCCCATGGCGCCGGACGCGCCGCCGCCAAGGCCGGCCTCCGCATCGTCGGCGGCGACATCTGCCGCGGCGCCCACGGTTCGTTCCTCGGGACGCTCGCAGTCCAAGGCTTCGCGCACCGCATCCTGACCCGCAAGACCTGCTCCGCCGGCGATGCGCTCTTCGTCACGGGCCAGCTCGGCGGCTCCCTCTACGGCAAGCACCTCGATTTCTCCCCGCGTCTCGCCGAAGGCGAATGGCTCTGCGGCCACGGCGAAGTGACGGCGTGCACCGACCTCTCGGACGGACTCGCCAAAGACCTGCCCGGACTCCTGGGACCGAAACTCGACGCCCGCATCGACGTGGCGTCCCTGCCCGTCTCCGACGCCGCGAAGTCGCTCGCGAAGTCTGACGGCAAACCGGTCCTCGAACACGCCCTGCAGGACGGCGAGGACTACGAACTGCTGTTCGCGGTCAGCGCCGACCGGGCCGACCTGCTCGAAGCCTCTTTCCGCAAGGCCTTCCCGCTCACGCCGCTCACGCGCCTGGGCACGGTCGAAGCCGGCACGGGCTTGGCCCGCGATCTGGCGGACGGCGAACCGATCAAGGTCCGCGGCTTCGGTCACTTCGCCTGAGCGGGGAATCCGCTCACATGCGGAAGCGACGGATCGCCACGAACAGCGCGAAGATGAAGGCCGAAGCGCCGAACGTGACCGTCACGGTCTCATAAGTGGCGAGCAGCTCGATCACCTGGTCCAGCAGCTTGACGGATTCCTTCGTGTCGCGTTCGGCCAGCACCAGCGCGGCGGTCGCGTTGTTCGCGGTGACTTCGACGTTCTTGTTGTCGGACTTCGTGCCTTCGTCCGTGAGCAGCACGACCGAAGTCTCGGCCGACTTCATGGCCGACTTATAAGCCTCGACGGAAGCCTGGACGCTGAGGGTCGTCGTGCGGACGCGCTCGGTCGTGCCCTTGAGCTCATGGCTGAACCAGAGGCCGGCCAGCGAGACGAGGAGCGTCACGACGGCCATGCCGACGATGCCGATCTCGGCCTGGATGAGGTTGTTCTTGGCGGATCGACCGCGGCTACGCTGGGCGCACATGACGTTTTATGTTTAAAGGTTGAGGGTGGCCTGGCCGTCGTCCGGCTTGGGCGCGGCGGGCTTCGGGGCGCGCGGCTTCTTTTCGGGCGCCTTCTTGGCGGCGGGCTTCTTCGCGCCCTTCTTGGGCGCAGCCTTGGCCGGGGCGGCCTTCTTCGCGGCGGCGCCGGGCCGGCGACGGCGCTTCGGCTTCTTCTTCCGTGAGAAGAGGTTCTTCCAGGCGGGGGTCTTCTGCTTGTCCTTGTAACCGAGCTTGCGGCGGATGTTCGAGGTGACCCAGTCGACGAGCTCCGGGGCGACGGCGCCGCAGAGGCCTTGGACGATCGCCTTGTTGAGCGAGGACAGCTCCCACTGGAACATCACGAAATAGGCGATGACCGCGAAGATCGCGGCGGCGAGCACGTGCCGGAGCGAACGCTGCCAGCTGGCGTCGGCGGCTTCGTCGACGAGGAGACGTCCGACCATCGCGGCGGCGCCGATCAGGGCGACGATCCAACCACCCGACTTGAACGCCAGGAGGGCGACCTGGAAGTTGTTGGCGACCGCCGCCACGCCCTTGACCGGGGCGGCCTGCGCCGCGGCTTCCGCGATGACCAGGGCCAAGGTCATGCGCATCCCTCCCCGGCCCGGAGGCCGTTCCCCGCGGGACGGGGCGATGATGTGAGGAGTCGACGCAAGGCGAAGGAGTACCCGGAAGGATACGGTTCGTAAAAAGGGGAGGTTCAGCCTTGGGCGGGCCGCCTCCCCTCTCAACCCCTAATTATAAGGTTAATCTAGCAAACCGGCCTTAAAGCGCCGCTTTTCGGGCCGGGCGGCCTTCGTCGACCTCGATGTAGTCGAACATCGTGTCCACGCCGGCGTCGGCGGTCAGGCCGTTCTCCTTGAGGCGACGGACGAGCACTTCGTTGGCTTCGTCGCGCCAGCCGCGCTTGGTCATGAAGCCGTTCCAGATCTCGATGTCGTTCGTGGAAAGCTTGCGGCCCTTGGCTTCGGCCCAGGCGAGGACCTCGTCCTGCGTCGCCGCGGGATTCTGCAGCACCCAGACGCGGAGGTCATCGTACTTGATGCCGAGATACTGGCAGCAGCGGTCGTCGAACGCCTTGCCGAGGTTGTTCACGAAGTCGGCATGCAGCTGGCCGGCGGCATGCAGGCGGATCTTCGAGACGAGACGCGGCAGATACACGAAACCACGGACGGCTTCGTAGGGGCTGAGGAGACCGGGAACGATGGGCATGG
>RDYO01000026.1 GCA_004293385.1 Verrucomicrobiota bacterium | reverse complement strand
ACCTCGCTGCCCGAAGAGGAGAACGGCGCCCCTTTCGCCGTGGCTTCGCTTTATGAGGTCGAGGAACTGCTCGCCGATGAGCTCCCGGCGATCGATGAGTCCGCCATGGCGGCCGCGCCCGAGGCGCCGAAGGAGCCCGAACGCAAGGACGCCAACGCCCGCGCCTCCCTGAAGCTGCAGGTCAGCTTCGAACTGTCTTCCGACGGTCTGAAGATTTCCGCGGCCTGGACCGGCCGCGGCGGCCATGCCTGGAACTGCTTCGGTCCAGGTGCCGTGCCGGGCGACGAACTTTCCGACGAGCAACGGCAGGCCTTGTTCCGCTTCAATACGGTGGCCCACCGGGCCGGCTTCACCTACGGTAAGGCCACCGGCGCCTGGGCGATCGACAACATCGGCCGCATCGAGCGCTTCGTCCGCGAGGATCTCGCCGATTGGCGTAAGCGCTTCAAGCTGGTCGGCGAAGACGCCCTGAACATCTTCCGCAACGAGCAGCTGCAGGTCGCCGTCGATGCCGAAGCCGAATCAGCGGGCGACGGCAAGTCCTTCAGGCTGAACTGGCGCCTCAAGGCCGGCCGACACCGCCTGCTCGCCGACGAACAGAAACTCCTGCTCAAGGCCGGCGGACGTCCCGTCATCCTGCCTGGCAAGGGGGTCGTCGCCTACAACGCCGCCGTCGCCGACTTCTCCGAGGACTGGCGGGCGAAGGACGGCGAAGTCCCGCGTTACTTGCTGCTGTCGCTGTTCGACCATGCGGCCGTCGGCGCCCTCAAGCTCAACGACGACCTCAAGGCCTGGAAGGACAAGCTGCTTCATGAGCCGACTCCGCCGGATGACCTGCCGGCGCACCTGCGGCCTTACCAGGCGAAAGGCGTCGCCTGGCTCGGCCGGCTTTGTGAGCTGGGCGCGCATCCGTTGCTGGCCGACGAGATGGGCCTCGGCAAGACCGTCCAGGTGCTCGCTTTGCTGGCTTCCCGGCCCGTCGGCGAGCGTTCCCTCATCGTCTGTCCGGCGAGCGTCATCCCGGTGTGGCTCGGTGAGATCAAGCGTTTCCATCCCGAACTCAGCGCCGGGACCGCCGTCCTCACGGCCGAGGATGATTTCGTCAAGAACCCCGGCGCCCGTCTCTGGATCTCCAGCTACACGCAGCTGCGTCGCCATGCCGAACTGCTCCCGAAGACCCGTTTCGGCTACGCGGTGCTCGACGAAGCCCAGGCCATCAAGAACCCCGAGTCGAAGACCACGCAGACCTGCGTCGCGCTCCAGGCCGACCACCGTATCGCCATCACCGGCACCCCCCTCGAGAACCGTCCCACGGACCTGTGGACGATCTTCCGCTTCCTGATGCCCGGACTGCTGGGTAAGCGCGCCGCCTTCGAGCGCCTCATGCTCCGTGACGCCTCGATCGCCCTCGGCAAGGTTCGCCGCCAGGTCTCGCCGTTCATCCTCCGACGCCTCAAGCGTCATGTCGCCGCGGATATCCCGCCGAAGATGGAAGTCGTCCTGCCTTGCCCGCTCACGCACGAACAGCGTTCGCTTTACCAGCACCTCACGCAGGGAAGCGGACTGTCGGGCGAACTCGCCTCGTTGCTTTCGAAGGACGCCACGTCCGTGCTCACGTTGCTGATGCGTCTGCGTCAGGTCTGCTGCGATCCGGGCCTGCTGCCCGAGAACTCGACCTGTCCGTCGGCCCATTCCGGCAAGATCACCTTGCTCGTCTCCAAGCTGGCCGAGATCTCCGCCAACGGCTCGAAGGCCGTGGTGTTCTCGCAGTTCGTCTCCCTCATCGAGCGCGTCAAGGCGACGCTCGCCCGAGACCTGCCGTCCCTGCCGATCTTCGAACTCACCGGCGAGACCAAGGACCGCTCCGCCCCGGTGGAGCAGTTCAAGGAGACGAAAGGCCCCGCGCTCTTCCTCGCCTCGCTCAAGGCCGGCGGCACGGGCATCACGCTCAATACCGCGGAATACGTCTTCCTGCTGGACCCGTGGTGGAATCCGGCCGTCGAGGCCCAGGCCGTCGACCGCGTGCACCGCATCGGCCAGAAGAATCCGGTCCTGATCTATCGCATGATCGCCCCGGGCACCGTCGAGGAGCGCATCGAAGAGCTCAAGCAGGAGAAGCGCGAACTGTTCTCGACCGTCGTCGGCGACATCCCGGACATGACCGACTGGACGCGCCACTTCTCGTCGCTCGACGCGCTCATCCGCCTCAGCGATTCCCCGGCCGCCGCGGCTTCCGCGGAGACGGCGCCGGAACGCGACGCCGAAGGCTGATCACTTCGCGATCAGGTCGTATTCCTCGGCGCCCGTCACGGTGACCTCGGCGAACTGACCGATGGGCAGCTTCTTCGGGACCTTGACGATGCCGTCGATCTCCATGGCGTCGCCGGTGCTGCGGGCGACGCCCGGGCTTTCGACGAGGACGCGGAGCTTGCGGCCGACGAAGGCTCCGCCGCGCTGCTTGGAAAGACGCTGGAGCAGGAGCATGGCGCGGGCGTGGCGGTCGGCCTTCACCTCGTCGGAGAGGTGGCCTTCCATCTTGGCGCCCTTGGTGCCTTCTTCCTTGGAATACTTGAACACGCCGACGCGGTCGAACTTCGTGTCTTCGAGGAAGGCGAGCAGTTCGGTGAAATCTTCTTCGGTCTCGCCGGGGAAGCCGACGATGAAGGTGGTGCGGATGACGAGGTCCGGGATGCCGGCGCGCATGCGCTTGATCAGGTCGCGGATATAGGCGCCATCGGTCTCGCGCTGCATGGCCCCGAGCATCTTGTCCGAGACGTGCTGGAGCGGGATGTCGACGTAACGGACGACATGCTTCGACTTGCCGATCGTCTCGATGAGCTCGTCGCTCCAGTGGGCGGGGTGCGTGTAGAGCAGGCGGACCCAGAAATCCCCTTCGATCTGGTCGAGCTCGCGGAGGAGGGAGGCGAGCGACTCGCCCTTGGAGGAGTCGACCTTGCTGCGCGGGTTCGGACGGGCGTCGGTCCAGCGGTCCATGCCGAAGTAGGTCGTGTCCTGGGAGATGAGGTTGATCTCCTTCACGCCCTCGGCGACGAGCTGGCGGGCTTCCTTGACGACGGATTCGACCGTGCGGCTACGGTGACGGCCACGGATGCGCGGGATGATGCAGAAGGTGCAGGGGTGGTTGCAGCCTTCGGCGATCTTGATGTACGCGGAGTGACGCGGGGTCAGACGGAAGCGCGGGGTGTCGAAGTCCGGGATGTAGGTCGTGGTCTTGGCCAGGAATTCGGTCATGCCGGCCTCGCCGCCCATGACCTTATGGATGACCGGGACGATGTTGGTGACCTGGTCGAGGCCGATGAACGCGTCGACCTTCGGCAGCTCGACGCGGCCCTTGGCGCCTTCGACGACGGGCAGGGCGCCTTGGTAGCGCTGGGACATGCAGCCGGCGACGATGAGTTTCTGGCCCTTCTTGCGGGCGGTGGCTTTGCCGTCGCTCATCTCGTAGATGGCCTCGAGTGCTTCGTGCTTGGAGGCGTCGATGAAGGAGCAGGTGTTGACGATGACGACGTCCGCTTCGGCGGCGTCCGGGGTCATGGACATGCCGGCCTTGGCGAGGTGCCCGATCATGATTTCGGAATCGATCAGGTTCTTGGCGCAACCGAGGGAAACGAGGCCTACTTTGACAGACATGGCGGGATAAGGAGCGGAGACGGGACGAAATGCAACCCCAGGCGTCAGAGGGTCAGCCAGGCTTCGGCCGGGATTGTTTCCGGGCGGGCGAGGCTGGTCAGCCCGTAGCGAGGAAGGTCGGCCAGCCAGGCGGCGACATCCGGGGCGTCGGGAAAGAGCTTTTTGGCCGCTGAACCCACCTGCTTACGACGTTGGGTGAAGAGCATGCGGGCGACCTCACGGGCCCGCGGGCTGAGCCGGCGGGCGTCGGGGCGGCGGCGGAGGACGAGCAGGCAGGAGTCGACCTTGGGCGGCGGATTGAAGGACTGGGCGGGCACCGGATGGACCTTGATCTTCTCGAAGGCCAGATGGACCTGCGCGGTGACGGCGGACCAGTGGCCGGTCCCGACATCGGCGGTGAGTCGCTCGGCGGCCTCGCGCTGCAGCATGAGCACCATCATCGACGGATGGGGGCCGGCGCAGATCGCGTCCATCCAGGGGGTCGAGATCGCGTAGGGCAGGTTGGCGATGACTTTGAACGAGCCGTCGGTCGCGTCGGTCAGTCCCGCCCGCGGGTAATCCACGGCATCGCCTTCCTTGAGATGGAAGGTCTTGGGAAAGCGCGGCAGCAATGACTCCGTCAGGTGGAAGTGCATCGTGCGATCCGCTTCGACCGCATAAAGGTCGGCGCCGGCGCAGAGCAGGGTGCGGGTCAGCGTGCCCAGGCCGGGGCCGACTTCGACGACTTTGTCGCCGGACTTCACCTCGCCGAGTTCCAGCGACTTGCGGACGATGTTGCCGTCGATCAGGAAGTTCTGGCCGAGCCACTTCTTGGGCATGTGCGAGAGTCGGGCCAGCAGGTCCCGGGTCTCGTTCGCCGACAGAGGGCCGTCGTTCATGCGGTTTGCAAAGCCTTCATCAGCGCGGCCGGATCGGCGGCGCGCATCAGGGATTCGCCGACCAGCAGGGCGTCGGCGCCGGCGGCCCGCATGCGGGCGGCGTCTTCGGCGGTCTTGATGCCGCTCTCGGCGACCTTCAGGACGGACTTAGGCATGTGCGGAATGACCCGCTCCGCGAAAGAGAGGTCGATCTGGAAGGTGGATAGGTTACGGTTATTCACGCCGACCATGTCGGGATCGTGGCGCAGGGCGCGCTCGAGCTCGGCTTCGTCGTGTACTTCGAAGAGCGTGTCGAGACCGGCGAGCTTGGCGGAGCGGTGAATCGGACGAATCTCGTCGTCGGTGAGGCCTCGCACGATGATCAGGATGCAACGCGCGCCGGCTTGGGCGGCTTCGAGCACCTGATAGGGGTGCACCATGAAATCCTTGCGGATGCAGGGCAGGGGGCGCGGCCAGCTGGCCTGGTCGCGGACCACGTCGACGAGGTCCTTGAGCTCGCCTTTGAAGTACTTGGTCTCGGTGAGGACGGAGAGGCAGTCCGCGCCGGCGGCGAAATACGCCCGAGCTTGGGCGACGGCGTCGACGCCTTCGCGGATCTGACCGACGCTGGGCGAGGCGCGCTTCACTTCGGCGATCACTGTCAGACGTCCGGGGACCGCCAGGGACTGACGGAAGCCGGGCGACGAATGCCGGCCGGCGAAGGCCGCCAGTTCGGCGTCGGTGACGGGACGGGCGAACGGGGCGATTTCCCGGCGCTTGGCGTCCATGATTTCGGTCAGCTTGTCCACTGGCCTTAAGCAAGCGCTCCCCGGGCTTCTGGCAATCGTTTTGACTCCCTTCCTGCAAGCCTTCTGCATCGGCCTATGCCCGGCATCGACCTCCTGCTTGCGACCACCGCCCGACTCCGTGCTCCCGACGGCTGCCCTTGGGACCGGGAACAGACGCACCGCACCATCTGCGATTGCCTGGTCGAAGAGGTCGCCGAACTCGTGCAAGCCATCGACCGCAATGATGTCGAGAACCTGCGCGAGGAACTGGGTGACCTGCTTTTTCATGTCGCCATGCACGCCCAGATGGCGAGCGAAGCCGGCCAGTTCACTTTCGACGACGTGGCCCGGGAAGTGAACGAGAAGATGGTGCGTCGTCATCCCCACGTGTTCAGCGACGGCGCCAAACTTGGTTCAGCTGATGCGGTCGTCACGCAATGGGAACAGATCAAACTCAAGGAGAAGGGCGCCAAGAAGCCGACGGTGTTCAAGGACCTGCCGCCGTCGCTGAACGCGCTGCTCACCGCCCGCGAGGTCTGGAAGCAGGTTCGCAAGAAGCAGCTCGCCGTCGGCGATACGGTCGACGTGTCCGCCGTGGAGGCCCAATCCGAAGGTCTG
>RDYO01000025.1 GCA_004293385.1 Verrucomicrobiota bacterium | reverse complement strand
TTCACCCAGCACCCGTTCGTGCCGTCCGACCCCCACCGGCGCGACGAGAACTGCCAGGAGATCTTCGCGATCCAGTCCACCGGCCTCGCCCGCCGCATCCGCCACACGGGCCTCAAGCACGTCGTCATCGGCGTCTCGGGCGGCCTCGACTCCACGCTCGCCCTGCTCGTCACGCTCGAAGCGTTCAATCGTCTCGGCCTCGACCGCAAGGGCATCATCGGCCTCACCCTCCCCGGCCCCGGCACCTCGGCGCGCACGCGCGTCAACGCGATGCGCCTGATGGAGACGCTCGGCATCACCGCCCGCGAGATCCCGATCAACGAAGCCGTCGAGCGTCACCTGCGCGACATCCAGCACCCGACCGGCAAGCACGACGTCACCTTCGAGAACGCCCAGGCCCGCGAACGCACGCAGATCCTGATGGACGTCGCCAACCAGAGCCACGGGTTCGTCGTCGGAACGGGCGACCTTTCCGAAGCCGCGCTCGGCTGGTGCACGTTCAACGCCGACCATATGTCGATGTACCACGTGAACATCGGCGTGCCGAAGACCTTGGTGAAGCACCTCGTCGGCTGGGCCGCCCACGCCCGCCACGTCGGCACCGAACGCGCCATCCTCGAGGACATCGTGGCCACCCCGGTCAGCCCCGAGCTGCTCCCGCCCGGCGACGACGGCGAGATCGCCCAGCAGACGGAGATGCTGGTCGGCCCCTACGAGCTGCACGACTTCTTCCTGTATCACGTCATCCGCAACGGCTTCCGCCCCTCCAAGGTCCTCTGGATCGCCGAGCACGCGTTCGCCGGGAAATATGACCAGACGGAGATCCGCCACTGGCTGCGCTCGTTCCTGAACCGCTTCTTCAGCCAGCAGTTCAAGCGTTCCGTGATGCCCGATGGCCCCAAGGTGGGCTCGCTGGCCCTGTCACCCCGCGGCGACTGGCGCATGCCTTCCGACGCCGAGGCGACGGCGTGGCTTGCCGAACTGGGCTAACCCTGCTTGATGGGAGGCGTGAGCCTTCCCGCCCAGACGCATCCCGCCGCCACCCAGGCCCTCCTGGCGAAGCTTGGCGCGGAGGTCGTCCGGACCGACGAGGCCTCCTGCTTCGCGGCGTCGTTCGATAACATGCGCCTGTCCTTCATGCCCGAGGCGGTCATCCGCCCGGCGACGGAAGACGACATCGGCGCCACGCTGAAGCTCGCCAACGAACACCGCGTACCCGTCACGGTCCGCGGCCGCGGCACCGGCACGACCGGCGCCTGCGCCCCGATCAAAGGCGGCTGGGTCATCCACCTCGACCACTGGGACCAGATCGAGATCGATCCGGTCTCGGCGATGGCGACGGTCCAGCCCGGCGCGGTCACGGCACACATCAACGACCGCGCCGCCCCGCACGGCCTCTTCTTCCCGCCCGACCCTTCGTCGGTGAAGCACTGCAGTATCGGCGGCAACATCGCCACCAACGCCGGCGGCCTGCGCGCGGCCAAGTACGGTGTCGTCCGCGACCACGTCTACGCCCTCGAGGGCTTCCTGCCCACCGGCGAAAAGGTCCGCTGGGGCGCCCCGCTCCGCAAGTTCGTCAGCGGCCTCAACCTGCGCGACCTGTGGATCGGCTCCGAAGGCACGCTCGGCGTGATCACCAAGGCGACGATCAAACTGTCCGCCCTGCCCGCCGCCCGCCGCACCTTCCTGCTGGCCTTCAAGACCGATGAGGCCGCCCTCGAGGCAGCCATTGAGCTGATTTCCCTGCGCGTGAATCCGTCGGTGCTCGAGTTCCTCGACGTCCAGACGGTCGCCGCCACTGAGAAGCGTCGCGGTAAGCGCGTCTTCACCGACGCTGAACTGGCCGGCTCCGCCGAGACGCACGCCGCGCTGCTGGTCGAGATCGACGGACATCCAGCCGCCCTCGCGGACGACGCGGTCAAAGTCATCGCCTGGGCCAAGCGTCATGCGGTCGCCTTCCGAGCCCCCGAAGACCCCGCGGAAGCCGAAGCCCTCTGGGAACTTCGCCGCACCTGCTCGCAGGCGATGTTCGCCCTGGGTGATGCCAAACTGAACGAAGACGTGGTGGTGCCGATCCGCAGCTACGTCGCCCTCCTCCGCTTCACCCGCGAGGTCCGCGACCGCTTCGGCCTGGCGACCCCGACCTTCGGCCACGCGGCCGACGGCAACTTCCACGTGCACATCATGTACGACCGGTTCAATCCGGAGCACTGCCGCAAGGCCGAACAGGCCATCCGCGAGGTGATGGAGAAGGTCGTCGAACTCGGCGGTGCGATCACGGGCGAACACGGTATCGGCCTCGCGAAGTCGCCTTTCCTTTCGCTGCAGCACACGCCGGACGAAATCGCCGCGATGCTCGCGATCAAGAAGGCCTTGGACCCCAACGGCATCCTCGCCCCCGGCCAGATTTTCGAACCTTTCAACGTCTGGGAGCATCGTCCGATCAAGGTCACGCTGCCCTGGGACAAACACTGAACCATGCCTCGCACCGTCGCCGTCTTCGATTGGGACGGAGTCGTCATCGACTCCTCCGTCGCCCATGAACGCTCCTGGGAGGCCCTCGCCAAGGAGGAGAACCTCCCGTTGCCGGCCGACCACTTCAAGCGCGGCTTCGGCAAGCGCAACGAGCTGATCATCCCGGACATCCTCAACTGGACGCGCGACCCCGCCGAGGTGAAGCGCCTGTCCAACCGCAAGGAGGCCCTCTACCGCGACATCGCTCGCACCGGACATGTCCGCCTGCTCCCCGGCGTCCGCGAACTCTGCGGAGCCCTCAAAGACCTCGGCGTCCCCTGCGTCATCGGCACGTCGACGCACAAGGAGAACCTCGCGCTGTCCTTCGAGCTCTTCGGCATCGGCCACTTCTTCGCCGGCGCGGTCGCCAGCGAGGACGTCACCAAGGGCAAGCCCGACCCGGAAGTCTTCCTGAAGGCCTGCGCCCTCGGCGGCGGCGACCCGGCGACTTCCTTCGTCTTCGAAGACTCCTTCTCGGGACTGCAGGCCGGCCTCTCCGGAGGCTTCATCACGATCGCGCTCGCGACGACCAATACCCGCGAACAGCTCGAACCTATCGGCGCCCACCGTATCGTGAAGGACCTCTCCGAAGTCGACCCGCAGTGGCTCGCCCGCGGGCGTCTGGGCTGAGATGGAATTCCGCCTCAAATCCGACTACCGCCCGATGGGCGACCAGCCGACCGCGATCGCCGCGCTCGACGCCTCCCTCCGCGCCGGCAACGGCCGCCAGACGCTCCTCGGGGTCACGGGCTCGGGCAAGACGTTCACGATGGCGAACCTGATCGTCCAGCAGCAACGCCCGGCGCTCATCATCTCGCACAACAAGACGCTGGCCGCCCAGCTCTACTCGGAGTTCAAGAACTTCTTCCCCGAGAACGCGGTCGAATACTTCGTCAGCTACTACGACTACTACCAACCGGAGGCCTACGTGCCGGCGACGGACACGTTCATCGAGAAGGATTCGGCGATCAACGAGGACATCGAACGCCTGCGCATCAGCGCCAGCAGCGCCCTGCTCTCCCGCCGGGACGTGATCGTGATCGCCTCGGTGTCCTGTATCTACGGCCTCGGCTCGCCCGAAGACTTCCTGGCCGCGATGATCGCCCTCAAGACGGGCATGACGCTGCGCCGCGACGAACTCCTCGCGAAGCTGGTGGCCAACCAATACGTCCGTAACGACGCCATCCTGGAGCGCTGCAACTTCCGCGCCCGCGGCGAGACGATCGACGTCTGGCCGGCCTACATGGAGTCCGCCGTCCGCCTGGAATTCTGGGGCGATACGCTCGAAGCCATCCGCGAACTCGACCCGGTCAGCGTGAAGCCCGGCAAGCAGCTCGACAAATTCGACCTCTACCCGGCCAACCAGTACGTGATGGCCCCGGGTCGCGTGAAGTCCGCCGGCGACGCCATCCGCGCCGAACTCGAGGAACGGGTGGCCCACTTCGAGAAGACGAACCGCCTCGTGGAAGCCCAGCGCATCCGCATGCGCGTCGAACACGACCTCGAGATGCTCCGCGAGACGGGCTTCTGCCCGGGCATCGAGAACTACTCGATGCATATGTCGGGCCGCCGCCCCGGCGAGCGCCCGCACTGCCTCCTGGACTTCTTCCCGAAGGACAAACTGGTCTTCATCGACGAAAGCCACGTCTCGGTCTCCCAGATCGGCGGCATGTATCACGGTGACCGCGCCCGCAAGGAACGCCTCGTCGAATTCGGATTCCGACTGCCCTCCGCCCTCGAGAACCGTCCGCTGCGTCCGGAAGAATTCGACGAGCTCGTCGACCAGGTAGTGTACGTCTCCGCCACCCCGGCGCCCCACGAATACAAGGTCTCGGCCGTCATCGCCGAACAGGTCATCCGCCCGACCGGCCTGCTCGACCCGATCATGGAGGTCCGCCCGATCGCCGGCCAGGTCGAGGACATCATCGGCGAAGCCAAGGCCGTCGCGGCCCGCGGCTACCGCACGCTCGTGACGACGCTCACGAAGCGGATGTCCGAGGACCTCGCCAACTTCATGCGGGACAGCGGTCTCAAGGTCGAATACCTGCACTCCGACATCGATGCGATCGAACGCGTCGAGATCCTCCGCCGCCTCCGGGCGGGCCACTTCGACGTCCTCGTGGGGGTCAATCTCCTCCGCGAAGGCCTCGACCTTCCCGAAGTCGCGCTCGTGGGCATCCTCGACGCCGACAAGGAGGGCTTCCTCCGCAGCGAGACGAGCCTCATCCAGACCTCCGGCCGCGCCGCCCGTCACCTCGAAGGCAAGGTGCTGCTTTACGCGGACGTGATGACCAAGTCCCTCACGCGCGCCCTCACGATCTGCGGCGACCGCCGTAAGCGCCAGGAGGCCCATAACACGAAGTACGGCATCACGCCGAAGAGCACCCACCGTAAGATCGAGGAGAGCCTCGTGGACCTGGAAGCCGACGAGGCGCTGGCGGTGGCCGAAGGCACCGACGACCGCGACATCGCGCACGTGCTGGCCGACATGGAGGCCGAGATGTTGGCGGCGGCGGACGAACTGCAGTTCGAGCGCGCGGCCACGCTGCGCGACCAGATCGAAGCGCTGCGCACCGGCAAGCCGGCTACGCCGAAGCGCTCCAAGGGACGTCGCTGATCAGCCGAAACGGCGGCTCAGATCGGCGTCCGTCCACTCGACATAGGTCCGACGACCCCGCGGGCACGTGCCCGGCTGGGCGGCACGGAACAAGGCCTGCACGAGCTCCATCAGTTCGGCGTCTGAGAGGTTATCGCCTTTGCGGCGGGCCTTATTGACGGCGAGTTTGGCGAGGGCGTCGTAGGCCAACGAGGGCCGGCCGAAGTCGCCTTCGCGGCGGGCCATCTCGGCGAGTAGGTCGCGCACGAAAGCCAAGGCCTGCTCCGGCTCGAGCCACGCCGGCAGCGCCTGAATGCGCCAGAAGTTACGGCCGTATTCCTCGAAGTCGAAACCGGCGGATGCCAGCAGAGGCAGGCGTTCCTTCAGCACCGCGGCGGGCAACGGCTCGAGTTCGATACTCAGCGGGACGAGGAGCGGCTGACTGACCGGCTTCTGCGCGGTGAACTGCGCGAGGATGGATTCGTAGAGCACGCGCTGGTGCGCGGCTCCGAGATCGAGGATGGCCAACCCGGTCGGTGTCTCGAAGACGGCCCGCTCTTCGCGTAGACGCGAGAGGAGACGCCAGCCAAGACGGACGGAAGGAGCGTGGGTAGGCGAGACCGGCGCAGGCGCCGCAGGCGGCACGTAAGCCGGGGGCGTGACTCCGATGGAGACCGGTGCGCTGACGCTCGGGGTGTCGACGGCCAGCGGGGTGGCCGGCGTGATCGTCGGGACGGTCTCGGCCGGCAGGCCGTCGTCGGCCCGGGCGCGCAGGACCGCGAGCACGGACTCGATGAGGAAGTTGCGGACC
>RDYO01000148.1 GCA_004293385.1 Verrucomicrobiota bacterium | reverse complement strand
CTCCACGCAGCCCTCAATTCAGTCCTCCATGGTCTAATCTGTCCTCCGTCATCTGTCATCGATTCAGTCATCGACTCAGCAGCCGCTATGTCGTGACGCGGTCCCGACCCTACCCATGGCAAACTAGGGCAGCACACGGTGCTGCCCCTACCCCAAGACAAGCACTCCCCCTATACTCGATACTCTATACTCGATACTCTGAGCATTCCGCCCTCTGCCATCGATGCAGTCATCTTCTGAGGTGGCGGGTGGCGGCCCCGGGTGGCGGGTGGCAGGAATCATCCATCCAGCCCTCCACTCAGTCCTCAACGCTGTCCTCCATTCAGCCCTCAGTGGTCAATTCGGCCCTCTGTCATCTGTCATCGATTCAGCCATCAATACAACAGCATGCTATGTCGTGACGCGGTCCCGACCCTACCCCACGGCAGGCACTCTCCCGATACTCCATACTCTCTGATCGTCTCACCCAACCGCTACCACAGTCCTAGGGCCCAACCCTGTCTTTATCTGGCCCTCCGAGCCTCTGAGCCTCCGGGCCTCTAGTCAGCCTTAGCCCAAATCCGCCCCAACCCTATCCTTTTCCACCCACACCCAATTCTGTCTGGAACTCCCTCGCCCCCTTGGCATCTAATCATCCCATGTCCCCCCGCGTCCTGCCCCTCCTTGGACTGTCCCTGCTGGCTGCCCTGACCGGCCGCGCTCAGTCCGCCGACACCGTCTTCGTCGAAGCCGAATCCCTGGCCTCCCAGGGAGGCTGGAAGCTCGACACTTCCTTCACGAACATCGTCGGCTCGCCTTACCTTCTGGCCCACGGCCTCGGCAAGCCCGTCGCCGACGCCACCGGCACCGTCCGCATCCCCGCCGCGGGCGAATACCGCGTCTGGGTGCGCACGAAGGATTGGGTCGCCCATTGGAACGCCCCCGGCACGCCCGGCCGCTTCCAGCTGATCGTCAACGGACAGCCCGTCGCCGCCGAATTCGGCACCAAGGGCGCGGAGTGGCATTGGCAGGAAGGCGGTAAAGTCACCCTGCCCGCCGGCGACGTGAAGATCGCGCTGCATGACCTCACCGGTTTCGCCGGTCGCGCCGACGCCGTCCTCTTCAGCAAGGACGCCTCGTTCACTCCGCCCGAAGGCGATGCCCTCGTCGCGGCCCGCTCGAAGTGGAACAGCCCCAAGGGCGCCGAAGACCAAGGCGAGTTCGACCTCGTCGTCGTCGGCGGCGGCTACGGCGGCCTGGGCGCAGCGCTCTCCGCTTCCCGTCAGTCGCTCAAAGTCGCCTTCATCCAGGACCGTTTCGTCCTCGGCGGCAACGGCAGCTCCGAGATCGGCGTCTGGGCGATGGGTGGCACCACCCGCGGCAAATACCCGCACCTCGGCGAGAT
>RDYO01000007.1 GCA_004293385.1 Verrucomicrobiota bacterium | reverse complement strand
TCTTCGGTCCGGGTGACCGCCTCGGCGCTCTCCGGCTTAAGTTCGATCTGTCTGACCAATCCTTCGGTATAGAGTCGGCGACCTTCGGTGAGGTCGGCGGCCTTGAAAACGTCTTCCCAGTCCTCAGGCAGAGACGCGAACCACCTCTCCAGGGCTTCCGTGGAGTAGGAGCGGTTGGCCGGACGCGGGGAAGACATCGACGGTAAAGGGATTAGACCCTGCCGCATTTGGTCTTACAACCCCCAATAAGTGACAAATTTGAGCAGGGTCTGGGCTTGTTTATGCTCGGGTCGCTGGTTTACTTTTACTTCCCTTTTACAGGCCCCAAATGAAACATCTCAGCGTCGGCAGTCGGTGGAACGCAGACCTTATCGCATCCTATCACGAGCAGTGGTCCAAGGACCCTTCCTCGGTCGACGGTGACTGGCGCTCGTTCTTCGAAGGCTTCGAACTCGGCCTCAGCCTCCCGCCTAAGCCCGGCAAAGGCGCCCCGGCCGCCGGCTCCGTCGACGCCGCCGCCCAGTGGAAGGTCCTCGCCGCCATCCAGGCCTATCGGATGATCGGCCACCTCCAGGCCCGCATCAATCCGCTCGCCGAGCCCTTCCCTCACTTCGAACTTACCGACAAGGCCCTCGGTCTGGATTCCCTGCCGGCCGACCGCGTGTTCCACACGGGTGATTTCCTTGGCGGCCAGATGCTCCCGCTGGGCGAGATCCTCGCCAAACTGAAGGCGACTTACTGCGGCCCCATCGGCGTGGAGTTCACCCATATCCAAGACGGCGAGCGCCGTCGCTGGCTCCAAGAGCGCATCGAAAGCTGCGGACTCCGTCCGGCCTATAACGCCGCGGCCCGCCGTCGTTTCCTGCGCTCCATCGTGCAGGCCGAGCAGTTCGAACGCTTCCTCCACAAGACCTTCGTCGGCGCCAAGCGCTTCTCCGTCGAAGGCGGCGAAGTCATGCTCGCCGTCATGGATCAGCTGATCCATCGCGCCCCCTCCGCCGGCGTCGCCGACCTCGTCATCGGCATGGCCCACCGCGGTCGTCTCAACGTCCTCGTCAACGTCTGCGGCAAGAAGCCCGAAGCCCTCTTCGCCGGTTTCTCCGAGCAGCATATCCCCGACACCACGCATGGTGACGGCGACGTGAAGTATCACCTCGGCTACGCCGGCGCCCGCGTCGTCGACGGCAAGGAGATCGGCGTCACCCTGGCCTTCAATCCCAGCCACCTCGAAGCCGTCAAGCCCGTCGTCCTCGGCCGCGCCCGCGCGCTCGTCGACCTCCAAGGCGGCGCCGACCGCTCCAAGGTCCTCCCCATCCTGCTGCACGGCGACGCTGCGTTCGCCGGCCAGGGCGTGGTGATGGAGACCCTCAACCTCGCCGGCCTCAAGGGCTATCAGGTGGGCGGTACGCTGCACATCGTCTCGAACAATCAGGTCGGCTTCACCACCAACCCGGACGAAGCCCGCACCGGCCGTCATTGCACCGAGATCGCCAAGTTCACCGAGTCGCCGATCTTCCACGCGAACGGCGACGACCCCGACGCCGTCGTGCTCGCGGCCGAGATCGCGCTCGAGTTCCGCCAGAAGTTCGGCGCCGATGCGGTGCTGGATATCGTCTGCTACCGTCGCTACGGCCACAATGAGACCGACGAACCGGCCTTCACCCAGCCCGTGCTGTACAAGGAGATTTCCGCCCATCCGAGCGTCTCGGAACTCTACGCCTCCCGCCTGACCGAATCCAAGTCGGCCCCGGACGGCGAACTGATCGCCCTGCGCACCGAATTCGACGTGTTGCTCAACGCCGCCCAGGAACGCGCCCAGGCGTCGATCGCCGCGGAAGTCGAAGAACGCAAGACCAAGCCCGTGGGCGTGCGTCCTTTCCGTTCGGCCTACGAACATTCCGTCGACACCTCGGCCCCGCGCGAGCTGCTGGACAAGGTCGCGCCGGTGCTCTGGCAGACCCCGCCGGACTTCGCGCCCAACCCGAAGATCAAGCGACTCCTCGACGCCAAGGCGGAAGCCTACAAGGCTGGCGCGAACATCGACTGGAGCCTCGGCGAAGGCCTCGCCTTCGCTTCCCTGCTCGCCGAAGGCTACCCTGTGCGCATCTCCGGCCAGGACTGCGAACGCGGCACGTTCTCCCACCGCCATGCGGTGCTGCACGACCCTTCCAACGACGCCGAGTACTGCCCGCTGGGCTCCATCGCCGGCGCGGAGATCGAACTCGTCAACTCCTCGCTCTCGGAATACGCCGTGCTCGGTTTCGATTACGGTTACTCGCTCGAAGCTCCGGATTCGTTGGTGATCTGGGAAGCCCAGTTCGGCGACTTCGCCAACGGCGCGCAGATCATGATCGACCAGTTCATCGCTTCGGCTGAATCGAAGTGGGGTCAGACCAGCGGCCTCGTGATGCTTCTGCCGCACGGCTATGAAGGCCAGGGTCCGGAACACTCCTCCGCCCGCCTCGAACGCTTCCTCCAGCTCTGCGCCGAGAACAACCTCCAGGTCGCCCAGCCCTCCACCCCTGCCCAGCTCTTCCACGCGCTGCGTCGCCAGGTGAAGTCGGATCTGCGCAAGCCCCTGGTCGTGATGACCCCCAAGAGCCTGCTGCGTCACAAGTCCTGCGTGAGCACGCTCGCCGAGCTCTCCGGCGGACGCTTCCACGCCATCCTGCCCGACGCCACTCCGGCCGCGAAGACCGAGCGCCTGCTGCTCTGCTCCGGCAAGGTCTTCTACGAACTCGACGCCGAACGCGCGGCCCGCAAGGACACCGCGACGACCATCGTCCGGGTCGAACAGTTCTACCCCTTCGACGCCGCCACCCTCGCCAAGCTGCACGCCGACCTGGGTTCGCCCAAGAAGGTCGTCTGGGTGCAGGATGAGCCCAAGAACATGGGTGGCTGGTCCTTCGTCGCCCCGCTCGTCGAGGAAGCCCTCGGCCTTCGTCCGCTCTACGCCGGCCGGGACGCCGCCGCCTCTCCCGCGGTGGGCTCGCTCTCGGTCCACAAGATCGAGCAGGCGGACGTCATCCGGCAGGCCTTTGGCGCCTAATAAGGGTCAGTAGCCGATTTTGTCGGTCTAACCACCCCTCCTACTACCCCTCAAACGACCTTCATAGGTCGTTTAAAGGGCTATTTCCCCGTTGAAAGGCCTCGGAATGGGTTCCAATTTAGTGGCCACCCAACTTTCATGGCCGTCGAAGTCAAAATCCCTCCCATGGGCGAATCCATCACCGGGGGCCTCCTGGCCGCCTGGCTGGTCAAGTCCGGAGACGCCGTCCGCAAAGGTCAGCCGCTCTTCTCCTACGAAACCGATAAGGTGACCTCCGAAGGCACCGCCGAAGTCGACGGGCAGATCACCATCGTCGTCAACGCAGGCACCGACGTCGTGGTGGGCCAAGTCGTCGCCTCGATCGAAGCGGGCGCCGCCGGCAACGCGCCCAGCGCCGCTCCCGCGCCTGCCGCCAAACCGGCCGCCGCTTCCGCTCCGGCCGCCCCCGCCGCTCCTGCTCCGAAAGCCGTTCCGGTCGCCGCCAAGTCCGGTGCCGCCGCCGAAATCTCTCCGGCCGTCCGTCGCATCTCCGAAGAAACCGGCCTCGACCCCGCAGGCGTCGAAGGCACGGGCAAGGCCGGTCGCGTCACCAAGGGTGACATGCTCGCCGCGCTTTCCGGCCAGGCTCCGATCCGCGCCGTGGCACCGGCCGCCGCGCCCGCCGCTGCCTCCGCTCCGGCCGCCGCGGTCGTCATTCCTTCGCGCGATGGTCGCACCTCGCGCAAGCGCATGTCGCCGCTCCGCCGCAAGATCGCGGAACGCCTCGTGCAGGCGAAGTCCGAGACCGCGATGCTGACGACCTTCAACGAGGTCAACATGGCTCCGGTCATGGAGCTCCGCAAACGCCACGGCGAAGAATTCCTCAAGAAATACGGGGTCAAACTCGGCTTCATGTCCTTCTTCGTGAAGGCCGCCGTGCAGGCGATGAAGGAAGTCCCGGCGATCAACGCCCAGCTCGACGGCGAAGACATCATCGAGAACCACTTCTACGACATCGGCGTGGCCGTCGGTACCGACAAGGGCCTCATGGTCCCCGTCGTCCGCGACTGCGATCAGCTCAATTTCGCCGGCATCGAGAAGGCCATCGGCGACTTCGGCAAGCGCGCCCGCGACGGCAAGATCCAGCTCCCCGAACTCCAGGGCGGCGTCTTCACCATCTCCAACGGCGGCATCTACGGCTCGATGCTCTCGACGCCGATCCTCAACCATCCGCAGGCCGCGATCATGGGCCTCCACAACATCGTCGAACGCCCGGTCGCCGAGAACGGCCAGGTCGTGATCCGTCCGATCATGTACCTCGCCCTCTCTTACGATCACCGTCTCATCGACGGCAAGGAAGCCGTGACGTTCCTCGTCAAGGTCCGCCAATACATCGAAGACCCGCAGCGCCTGCTGTTCGGCGTCTGAACCTCCCCTTACTTCCTACCGCAATGTCTCAATTCGATCTCGTCGTAATCGGCTCCGGCCCTGGTGGCTACGTCGCCGCCATCAAAGCCGGCCAGCTCGGCCTCAAGGTGGCCCTCGTGGAGAAGGACAACTCCCTCGGCGGCACCTGCCTCAACGTCGGCTGCATCCCCTCCAAGGCCCTGCTCCACTCCACCGAAGTCTACCAGCATGCCGTGCACGGCAAGAAGCACGGCCTCGTCGGCGCCGAGAAGCTCACCTTCGACGTCTCCGCGATGCTCGCCAACAAGGACAAGGTCGTCGCGCAGCTCAACATGGGCGTCGGCGCGCTCCTCAAGAAGCGTAACGTCGAAGTCGTCCGCGGCCTCGGCCGTCTCGTGAAGTCCGGCCAGGTGCTCGTCCGCTCCACGGCCGGCGACCGCACGCTCGAGACCAAGCACATCCTCATCGCCACCGGCTCGGTACCGGTCGAACTGCCCTTCATGAAGTTCGACGGCGAGACCATCATCTCCTCCGACCATGGCATCTCGCTGAAGTCCGTCCCCGAGAAGATGGTCGTCGTCGGCGCCGGCGCCATCGGCCTCGAACTCGGTTCCGTCTGGGCCCGCCTCGGCTCCCAGGTCACGGTCGTCGAGATGCTCCCGGGCATCGGCGGACCCGCCTACGACGCCGACGTCGCCAAGGCCGCGCAGAACGCCTTCGAGAAGCAGGGCCTGAAGTTCGAACTGGGCGCCAAGGTCACCGGCGTCAAGAAGACCGCCGCCGGCTCGGCGCTCACCGCCGAACGCGACGGCAAGCCCCTCGAATTCCCCGCCGACAAGATCCTCGTCGCCGTCGGCCGCAAGGCCAACACGACGGGCCTCGGCGCCCAGGAAGCCGGCCTCAAGCTCGACGAGCGCGGCCGCATCGTCATCGACGCCCATTACCAGACCAACCTGCCCGGCGTCTACGCCATCGGTGACGTCGTCACCGGTCCGATGCTCGCGCACAAGGCCGAAGAAGAAGGCGTCGCGGTCGCCGAGAACCTCGCCGGCAAGAAAGGCCACGTGAACTACGGCGTCATCCCCGGCGTCATCTACACCGACCCCGAAGTCGCCTGCGTCGGCCTCTCCGAAGCTGAAGCCAAGGCCAAGAACATCGAAGTCGCCATCGGCAAGTTCCAGCTCGCCGGCAACGGCCGCGCGATCGCTTCCGACTGCACCGCCGGTTTCGTCAAGGTCATCGCCTGCGCCAAGACCGACAAGCTCCTCGGCGTCCAGATGGTCGCCAAGGGCGCGTCCGAGATGATCGCCGCGGCCTGCGCGCACATGGAATACGGCGGCAGCGCCGAAGACGTGGCCCGCACCTGCTTCGCTCACCCGACCGTCAGCGAGTCCTTCAAGGAAGCCGCGATGGCCGTCAGCAAGTCGAGCATCCACTCGCTCTGAAGGTCGTCGGAGGTTTTCGAACGAAAGGGTGCGAATAGCACCCTTTCTTCTTTGGCGGACAAATCAGGACGCCCTCCCAAATGAAGGGAAGGCGTCGATTGAAAAGCAAGGGGCCAGGCTTGCCACGGCACACGGATGGACTGACTGCCGTTGCTTCCTTCCGGACCTGGCGGGATTCGTCGGCCACCCGTTGCATGGGGCCTGGCTTGCTTATCTTAATGCCCGCCTAGTCCGTTCTTTTCAATCCCCAACTTAACCCCTAATCATTCCTCTTTCCGATGGCTGAAATCCCCAAATCTTACGAACCCCAGGGCGTCGAACAGCAGTGGTACGACCGTTGGGTCGCCGCCGGTTGCTTCAAGGGCAAGGTCGACCATTCCCGCGAATCGTTCGCGGTGATGATCCCGCCGCCCAACGTCACCGGCGTCCTGCACATGGGACACCTGCTCAATAACACGCTGCAGGACATCATGGTCCGCCGCGCCCGTCAGGAAGGTAAGTCCGCCCTCTGGCTCCCGGGCACCGACCACGCCGGCATCGCCACGCAGTCCCGCGTCGAAAAGGAACTCCGCCAGAAGGAAGGCAAGACGCGCCACGACCTCGGCCGCGAGAAATTCATCCAAGTCGCCTCCGAATGGCGCGACAAGCACGGCGGCATCATCCTCGGTCAGCTCCGCAAGCTCGGTGCTTCCTGCGACTGGGAACGCACGGTCCACACGCTCGACGCCGGCTACTCGCAGGCGGTGCTGCAGACTTTCGTCACGCTCTACGAGCGCGGCTACGTCTATCGTGGCAAGCGCATGGTGAACTGGTGCCCGGTCTCGCAGACGGGCCTCTCCGATGAAGAGGTGATCATGAAGCCTTCGAAGGGCTCGCTCTACCGGATGCGCTACGAGGTCGCCGAAATCCCCGGCACGTTCCTCGAGATCTCGACCACGCGTCCGGAGACCATCCCCGGCGACGCCGCCGTGGCGGTCCACCCCGACGACGAGCGCTACAAGCACCTCATCGGCAAGCACGTCTGGCGCCCCTTCCCGCGCGCCCAGATCCCGATCGTCGGCGACACGGCCGTCGAGAAGGAATTCGGCACGGGCGTGCTGAAGGTCACCCCCGCGCATGACCGCACCGACTTCGACATCGGCAAGCGCCATAATCTCCCGGTCAACGACGTGATGAACCCCGACGGCACCATGAACGCCGACGCGGGTCCGCTCGCCGGTCTGGAGCGCTTCAAGGCCCGTCACGCCGCTGAGAAGCTCCTCGAAGAACTCGGCGCCCTGGTGAAGACCGAGCCTTACGAGAATACGGTCGGCTTCTCCGAACGTGCCGACGTGCCGATCGAGCCCCGCCTCAGCGAGCAGTGGTTCATCCGCTACCCGAAGATCGACGAAGCGAAGCGCGCCGTCACGGCGGGCATCATCAAGTTCCACCCCGAACGCTGGACGAAGACCTACCTCCATTGGCTCGAGAACATCCAGGATTGGTGCGTCAGCCGCCAGCTCTGGTGGGGCCACCGCATTCCGGTCTGGTACCGCAAGGGCTCCGACCGCAATGACCCGAAGAACCTGCACGTCTCCCTCACGGCCCCGGCCGACGCCGCGAACTGGGAACAGGACAACGACGTGCTCGACACCTGGGCCTCGTCCTGGCTCTGGTGCCTCGCGACCATCGGCTGGCGCAAACCGGGTGAGACGACCGAAGAACTCAAGCATTGGTATCCGACCGGCGCCCTCGCCACGGGTCCGGACATCATCTTCCTCTGGGTCGCCCGCATGATCATCGCCGGTCTCGAGCTCCATGGCCCGGAGAAGAAGACCCTGACCGACGACGAGATCCGCCAGCGCATCCCGTTCAAGCGCGTCTACTTCAACGGCATCATCCGCGACAAGCTCGGCCGCAAGATGTCGAAGTCCCTCGGCAACTCGCCCGAGCCCCTCGACCTGATCGCCAAGTTCGGCGCCGACGGCCTCCGCTTCGGCCTGCTGTCCATCGCCCCCAAAGGCCAGGATATCCTCTTCGACGAGGATCGCGTCGGCCAAGGACGTAACTTCTGCAACAAGCTCTGGAACGCCGCCCGCTTCCGTCAGATGTCCGGCCCGATGGCCGACAACTCGACGCTCGCCGCCGTGGTCAGCCGCATCAAGGCGTCGCAGCTCGACGACGACGACTTCGCCATCCTGCAAGGTCTCGCCGAACTGACCGACAGCACGGCCAAGAACCTCGACGAACACGAGTTCACCGCCTACGCGCAGGGTCTCTATTCGTTCTTCTGGGGCGACTTCTGCGACTGGTACGTCGAAGCCTCGAAGGCCCGTCTGCGCGATGCCGCCCTGGTCGACAACTGCCTCGCGGTCCAGGACCTCGTCCTGCGCCAGTTCCTCCTGCTCCTCCACCCGGTCGCGCCGTTCATCTCGGAAGAGCTCTGGCACCTGCTCGGCTACGGCACGGAGAAAGACTTCATCCAGAACCACCATACCGGCACCGGCGGAGACCTCCTCCGCGTCCTCCGAGAGAACGGCATCAAGCTCAGCGCCGCCAAGGTGGCCGATGTCGCCCTGCTCCGCGAGTTCGTCGCTTCCGTCCGCGGCCTGAAGTCCCAGGCCAACCAGGCCACGCGCCGCGACGCGGTGATCACGGTCGTCGCCAAGGACGCCACGGCCAAAGCCCTCCTCACCGCCAACCGGGAGAAGCTCAGCAGCCTCGCCGGACTCGCCGAAATCGGTTTCGCCGACGACGCCGGCGACCGCACGGGTTCGCTCACTTCGCTCGGCACGGTGATGCTCGAACTCTCCGGTACGGTCGACGTGGCCGCCGAGAAGGTCCGTCTCGCCAAGGAACTGGCCAAGCTCGAACAGGCGGTCGCCGCCGGCGAAGCCAAGCTCACCAACGAGGCCTTCGTCTCTAAGGCTCCGCCGAAGATCCTCGAGGGCGCCCGTAAGCAGCTCGACGAAGCCAAGGCCAAGCGCGACGAAATCGCGCGCATGCTCACGACGCTCGGTTAAGATGATTTCGACCCGGCTTCACCCCGACAAGCAATCCGCCGCGCAGGCGATCGCCCGGGAGATAGCCGACCTGATTCAGTTACGCTCGAAATCGGGCAAGCCGACGGTGCTGGGCCTGGCGACGGGTTCCACCCCCCTACCCCTTTACGCGGAGCTCATCCGCCTGCATCGCGCAGAAGGTCTGAGCTTCCGCTCGGTCATCACCTTCAACCTCGACGAATACGAAGGCCTCGGCCCGGCTCATCCGCAGTCGTACCGGTTCTTCATGGAGGAGAACCTTTTCCGTCATCTCGATATCCCCGCGGCCAACATCCATATCCCGGATGGGATGGCGAAAGACCCCGCGAGTCATTGCGCCGAGTATGAAGCGGCTATCCGCGCTGCCGGCGGCATCGATCTCCAGATCCTCGGCATCGGCCGCACGGGTCACATCGGATTCAACGAGCCGCCTTCGGCCGCCGACTGCCGGACCCGCTGGGTGCACCTGGACGGCGTGACCCGTAAAGACAACTCGGTCTTCTTCGGCGACCTCGCGCAAGTCCCACACGGCGCGCTCACGATGGGCGTGGCGACGATCCTTGAAGCCCGCCAGGTCGCGCTGATCGCCTTCGGCGAGGCGAAGGCCGAGATCGTGGCCAGAGCCATCAAGGAAGCCCCTTCCGCCGACTGCCCTGCGACCTGGCTGCAGCGCCACCCGGCCTGCACCTTCCACCTCGACGCCGCCGCGGCCAAGGGACTCTGAGACCGCGATGGACGTCACCCCACGCCATCGTTCCATCATTGATCCGGACCTGGTGCCGGCGTCGCTTTGGACGCGCGCCTACCTCCGCCGCTGCGCGTCGACCTCCGGCTCGACGGGACTGACGATCGCCCTGCGTCGTGCCGACGGCACGGCTTCCCTGTTCCGCACGCAGGTCCTGGCCATCGGCGTCGACGACGCCTCCACCTATCAGCATGTCGAGCGGTCGGTGAAGTTCCTGCTTTGGTCGAGAGGTGGCTCCGAAGTCCTGCTCAGCGGCCAGACCGCAGCGCACCTGTGCGCGAAGCTCCAAACAGACTACGCCCCCTCCGGCCGCCGAGCGTTCGACGCTGACTTCTTCCGTAAGGTCTTCGAAGCCCCTCTCTCTTTCCGTAGCGTGGCCGCGGCCGAGCTTCCGGCCGCCTCCGCTTCGCATCTCCCCCTCGGCCGGCACCTCGATGGCTGCCGCATCGGTTTCGACCTCGGGGGCTCGGATCGGAAATGCGCCGCCCTCATCGACGGTAAAGTGGTGTTCTCCGAAGAGGTGAAGTGGGATCCTTACTTCCAGTCCGACCCCGACTACCATCTCCACGGCATCCGCCATTCGCTCGAACTCGCCGCCCGCCACCTCCCCCGCGTCGACGCCATCGGCGGCTCTTCCGCGGGCGTCTACGTCAACAACAAGGTCCGCATCGCCTCGCTCTTCCGAGGCGTGACCGATCCGGCGGTCTTCGACTCACGGGTGCGGGACATGTTCGTCGACCTCGCCAAGCAGCACGGCGTACCTTTTGAAGTGCTCAACGACGGCGACGTCACCGCGCTCGCGGCTTCGATGTCCCTCGGCCGCAACGCCGTGCTCGGAGTCGCCATGGGCACGAGCGTCGCCGCCGGCTACGTCGACCAAGCCAGCAACCTCACCAACTGGCTCAGCGAACTGGCCTTCGTGCCGGTCGACTACCGTGTCGACGGTCCGGCCGACGAGTGGTCCGGCGACCATGGCTGTGCCGTGCAGTATTTCAGCCAGCAAGGCGTAGGCCGCCTGCTCCCCTTGGCAGGCATCGACCTGCCGCCGTCCTTGAGGCTACCGGAGCAGCTCGAGGAACTCCAGCGACTCATGCTCGCCGGCGACTCGCGCGCCCGCCTGGTCTACGAAGCCATCGGCATCGCCCTAGGTTACTCGATCGCGCACTTCGCCAGCTTCTACGAGATGGGCTGCCTCCTGATCATGGGCCGGGTGACCTCCGGCCATGGCGGCGACATCATCATCGAGCACGCCAAGTCTGTCCTGCGTGACGAATTCCCGGAACTTCGCATCGACCTCCTGGTCCCGTCCGAGAAAGATAAGCGCCACGGACAAGCCGTCGCCGCCGCCTCCCTCCCTTCCCTCCGCCGATGATCACGCTCAACCCGCGCGCCCGCCTCATGATCCCGGACGGACTGGCCGCCGCGGAAGCCCTCCGTCGCACCACTCACCTCGGCATCGGCGCCCACCAGGATGACCTGGAGTTCATGGCTTTCCATGGCATCCTCGCCTGCTACGACCAGACAGATCGCTGGTTCGGGGGAGTGACGATCACCGACGGGCGCGGAAGCTCCCGGGCCGGCAAGTTCCAGGATTGGACTGATGACCAGATCGCCGCGGAACGCATCCGTGAGCAGGACGCCGCCGCGGTGATCGGCCAATACGCCTTCATGGCCCAGCTCGGCCATCCGAGCAAGTCCGTGCGCGACGCCCGCGAGACGGTCGTACGCGATGACCTCTGCCGGATCCTCGAAGCCACCCGGCCCGAAGTCATCTACCTCCATAATCTCGCCGACAAGCATGACACGCATGTCGGCTGCGCCCTTCGTTGCCTGGAAGCCCTCCGTCGTCTGCCCAAGGCCGACCGCCCGCAGAAAGTCTACGGCTGCGAAGTCTGGCGCGACCTCGACTGGCTCGTGGATTCCGAAAAGACCCCGATGCCCGTCTCGGCTCGCCCGGAGCTCGCCCGCGCCCTGAACGAAGTCTTCGCGACCCAGATCGCCGGCGGCAAGCGCTACGACCTCGCCGTCATCGGCCGCCGCACGGCCAACGCGACCTTCAGCCAGGCGCATGCGACCGACCAAGAGTCCGCCATGCAATGGGCGATGGACCTCACTCCCTTGGTGCAGGACGATTCGCTTGATCCGGTCGCCTACACGACCGGCTTCATCGACCGATTGAAGGCCGACGTCACCACCCGCCTCCGCCAATCTCTCTGACATGAAACCTACCCTCCTCGTCCTCGCCGCCGGCATGGGCAGCCGCTACGGCGGCCTCAAGCAGATCGACCCGATGGGCCCTTCGGGCGAGACCATCCTCGACTACTCCGTCTTCGACGCCCTGCGCGCCGGCTTCGGCAAGGTGGTCTTCATCATCCGCCCCGATTTCGAAAAAGACTTCCGCGAGCGCATCGCCGCGAAGTTCGCCGGACGTATCGACGTCGGGTTCGCCTTCCAGACCATCGACCAGCTGCCCGCCGGATTTTCCGTGCCGGCCGGACGCGAGAAACCTTGGGGTACGACGCACGCCATCCTGTGCGCCCGTGACGCCGTCGACACCCCTTTCGCCGTCATCAACGCCGACGATTTCTACGGCCAGGACTCCTATGCGGTCCTGGGGCGCTACCTCCAGTCTCTCGACATCCGCTCGACCGCCTACTCGATGGTCGGCTTCACGCTGAAGCACACCCTCTCCGAACACGGCACCGTCGCTCGCGGCGTCTGCCAGACCGATGCGTCCGGCCGCCTCACTGATATCCAGGAACTGACGAAGATCTCCAAGCTGCCCAGCGGCGCCGAGCACCGCGGCGAGGACGGCTCGGTCGTCAGCCTGACGGGCGAAGAACCGGTCTCGATGAACATGTGGGGCTTCACGCCCGCCATCTTCCCGCAGCTCGCCGCCGACTTCGACGCCTTCCTCCGGGCCAAGGGTAACGAGATGAAGAGCGAAGCCTACATCCCGATGTCCGTCGGCAACCTGATCCGCGCCGGCCAGGCCACCTGCCAGGTCCTGCGGACCGACTCCGCCTGGTTCGGCGTCACCTACCGCGAAGACAAGCCGGTCGTGCAGGAAAGCATCCTCCGTCAGGTGCAGTCTGGCGCCTATCCCGCCTCGCTCTGGTCCTGACATGGCCGCCACCGCCGCCGAAGCCTTGGTCGTCGCTTCCGAATTCGACTTCGGCGGGACGATTGTCTCGGCGGCCCCTTATGGCAGCGGCCACATCAACGACACTTTCCTGACCCTGGTCGAAATCGCCGGCCAGCAGCGTCGCTTCATCCTTCAGCGCATCAATCATCAGGTCTTCAAGCAGCCCGACCTGCTCATGGAGAACGTGGCGCGGGTCTGCGCCCATGCTCATGCGAAACTGAACGCCGCCGGGACGAGCGAGGCCCATCGTCGCGTCCTCCGGCTCATCCCGACCCATCAAGGCAAAGCCTGGCACATCGACCCCAGCGGCAACCGCTGGCGTTGCTATGATTTCATCGAAGGCGCCACCGGACACGACGTGGTCCGCTCACCCGCCCAAGCCGAGGCGGCGGCCAAGGCCTTCGGCGCCTTCCAATCCTTGCTCGCCGACCTGCCGGGAGAACGCCTCCACGAGACGATCCCCGATTTCCACCACACGCCGTCCCGCTTTGCCCGCTTCCAGGCGGCCTTGGCCAAGGACAGCCATGGCCGGGCCGCCGCCGCCGGGCCGGAGATCGCCTTCGCCCTCGCCCGGGCCAGCGAGGTCAGCGTGATCGTGGACGCCCTCCGCGACGGCACCCTGCCGGAACGGGTGACGCATAACGATACCAAGCTGAACAACGTCCTGCTCGACGACGTGACCCAAGACGGCGTCTGCGTCATCGACCTCGACACGGTGATGCCGGGATCAGCCCTCTACGATTTCGGCGACTTGGTGCGCACTTCGACTTCCCCCGCGGCCGAAGACGAGACGGACCTCTCCGTGGTCCGGATGCAGCTACCGATGTTCGCTGCCTTGGTCCGTGGCTACCTCGCTTCCGCCCGCGGTTTCCTCACGCCCCGAGAAAAGGAACTCCTGCCGTTCGCCGGCAAGCTCATCACCTTCGAGATCGGCCTGCGTTTCCTGACCGACTGGCTCGAGGGCGACATCTATTTCAAGATCAAGCGGCCCAGGCATAACCTCGACCGCTGCCGGACCCAGTTCAAGCTCGTCGCCTCGATCGAGGAGCAGTTGCCCGACATGAAGGAGATCGTCGAACGCGCATGAGCAAACGGGTCCTCATCACCGGCGGAGCCGGCTTCATCGGCTCCCATCTCGTCCGTCATTTCGCCGGTCAGGCGGAGGTGACCGTACTCGACGACCTGCGGAGCGGCTACGCCCGGAACCTGGACGGGACCGCCTGTCGCTTCGTGCGCGGCTCGATCCTCGACGCCGCGGCCCTACGTGAAGCGATGGCCGGGGCCGAAGAAGTGTACCATCTCGCCGCCATGATCTCGGTGCCCGAATCCGTCGCCAAACCGGCGGAATGCGCCGAATTGAACACCGAGGGCACGCGACGCGTCCTCGACGCCGCCGTGGCTGCGGGCGCCCGCAAGGTCGTCTTGGCGTCGTCAGCCGCCATCTACGGCGACAACCCGACCGTACCCAAGTTGGAGAACATGACGCCGGAGCCGAAGTCCCCCTACGCGGAGACCAAGCTCGCCGGCGAACACCTCCTCGAAGCCTACCGACAGGCCCATGGTCTCGGCACGACCTCCTTACGCTTCTTCAACGTTTTCGGCCCACGGCAGGACCCGCGATCGGCCTACGCCGCCGCCGTGCCGATCTTCATCGCCAAGGCCCTCCGTGACGAGCCCATCGGCATCCACGGAGACGGCGGCCAGACCCGTGACTTCGTGCACGTGACCGACATCGTCGGCGCGCTCGCCTACGCCGGAGCTTCGGCCGACATGGCCGGCACCTACAACGTCGGCTACGGCCGCAGCCAATCCATCCTAGAACTGGCGCAGGAGATCCTGCGTCTCACCGGCTCGAAGTCGGCGCTCGAACATCTCCCCCCGAGGGCCGGCGATGTTCGACACTCCCTGGCCTCGACGGAACGCCTGCTTTCCGCCGGGTGGAAACCCAAGTCCTCGGTCCAGTCCGGCTTGGCCGAGACGGTGTCCTATTTCCGACAACTCAAGGCGTGACGACCAACGTCGCGCGCAGGAGCTCATCCTGGCCGTCGTTGAGATTCAGCCAGAAGTCGTAAGTCCCCGGAGCCGGCAAGCGCAGGCGGAAAGCCAACGTCGGATTATCCGCGTATTCGCCGCCCTCGAGTGTCGGATGCATGTGCGCGTAGCCGGCGTCAGGACGGTCGACGGAGAAGACGACCGCATGACCCAGCGAACCCATGATGGGCTTGAGGCGGAGGGTCTTGCCGGCCGGGCCAGCCAGCTGAAGCCGGACCATCGCCGAGGAGCCGGTCTGGGTGGTCGAAGCCGTGAGCTCCACGATTCGGTTGCGGGCCACGGCAGCCTGACCGGAAGCCGCCGCCGTCGTCGTCACGTCGGCTTCGGCGAGCATGGTGCGAGCGGTGCGGATATCCGTGAAATCGACGTATGCGCGAAGAGGCACCCCCTTCAGGTGGTCAGGCAGCACGAAACGCCAGGAACCATCGGCGGCGGGCTGAGGATGCACATGGGCATAAGCCCTTTCACCGCCGCGCTGACGGAGATGCAGGTGCACTCGCTGCGTATGGGAGACGGCCACCTCGTGGGCGTAATACGGATGACCATCATCCTTCAGAAGACGGAGCTCACCGGCCGTCCCGGCGGCATCCAAGGTGACCTTGAGTTCGACCGGGAAACGGAGGGCCTTCGGTGAGTAGAAGTTGGCCTCTTCATTGAGCCCGCAGAACTCCAGTCCGTCGACGACGACCGGCTGGTGATCGGCATGCAGGAAGGTGCACTGGGTATCGGGCAAAGCCCGTAAGCCGAAGAAACCCAGCACCGCGACGGCGGTGATGATCCCGACCTGGCGGAGGTTCGACATCAGCGTCGGGAGCCGGCGCCACCCTCGAGGGAGAGCAGACGGCGGGCGATTTCTTCTGCGTCGAAGGAAGGTCCTTCGTTACGGAAGGCGATACGTCCTTCAGGGGTGATGACGATGAGCGCGGCGTTATGCACGATGGTGCCGTCATCCCGCAGGGTCTGGATGCCGTAATGGCGCATCAGGTCTTTGATCTGACCGGAGTCGCCGGTGAGGAACCGATGGCGGGCATGGTCGATGCCGTAGCCGTCGGCATAGGCACGGAGCTGGCCGGGAGTGTCGGTTTCAGGGTCAAAGGTGATCGTGACCAGCCGGATGCCGGCGGCCGCGGCATCCTTGGCGAGCTGATCACCCAGGGACTTCATGCAGGCCGTCGAGGCCGGACACATGCGGGCGACACGGCAGCTGGTGAAGATGAAATTCAGGGCGACCGCATGACCGAGGAGGTCCTTCTTCATCACCAAGCGACCATCCTGATCCCAGAGCGCCATGTTCGGCATCAGCTCATTGGGCATGCGGGTGACCATGCGGCCCTTGTCGACGGTCTCACGGCGGAGCACGTCGGTGACTTCGGCGACGCGTCGGAGTTCCTCGGGGTCGGCCGAGACGACGCCACGGGCCAAGGTTTCAGACCCCTCGGTGACGGCCTCGTAACGGACCAGACGACCCACCCAACCGACCTTGCGGTCGCCCTCCGAAAAACGGCGGAGCAGGAAACCTCCGCCCTCGGTCTGGTCGGGCGAGATCGTGGCCCAGCCATCAGCTGCGACGGAGACCACCTTACCCTTCTCGGTGGCGGCGGAAAGACCGACGACGGCCAGCAGGAAGAAGAGGATGGGACGCATGTTCAGAGGTGTTCTCCTGAAGGACCAAGGAGCAGCTCAATCATGCCATGTCGAACGCCGTAGTGCGAAAGATGGAAGGCTTCCGCCCCCGTCAGGTCCGCCAGCACGCAAAGGGTTATCAAAGCCGCGGGCATGATATCGGCCCGGTCCGCGGGGATGCCGGGAATCGCCCGTCGCCCGGCCAGATCGGTGGCGCACATGCGGTCACGCAGTTCACGGATACGCAACAGGGGGAGACGTCCGCCGACCGGGGCTTCGCCCAAGGCTTCCAGGTGGAGGGCCACCACGGCGAAGACGCCGCCGGCACCGACGACCAGGAACTTCTCCGCCGCGCCCGCCGGGACGACGGTCTGGAGAGAAGCAAGGAGATGGGTCCGGATGGAGAGCTGATCGAGCTCGTCCACCGGGCCATTGCCACCACGCAGGAAACCATGGGTCAGACGGACCGACCCCAAGGGAAAACTGCGCGCGAGCACGCAACGCTGGCCGCGCAGGACGGAGACTTCGAGGCTGCCCCCGCCGAGGTCGAAGGAAAGGATGTCGGCGTAGGCTTGGTAAGCCGGATCGGAGCGGACGCCGGCCGCGGCGAGGCGGGCCTCCACTTCGCCCGAGACGATGGTCAGCGGCACGCCGGTCGCCGCTTCGACCTGACGGGCGAACTCCTGTCGGCTGACGGATTCACGCACGGCGCTGGTGGCGAGCACGCAGCATCGGGTCGCCCCGAGCGAACGCGCGAAGGCCAGCAGTCGACCGATGGCCGCGACGGCTTCGGCGCGTGCTTCCGGCGAGAAAGGTTCGGCTGGGCCGCCCTCCGGCTGGAGACGGACGGGTTCGGATTTACGGCCGAGCTCACGGCGGTCGGCCGCGGCGACGACCGCGACCTTGATGGAATTGGAGCCTACGTCGACGACGGCGATGACGGACATGTTCAGAAGAGGAATTGGCCCTTGAGTCCGCCGATCAGATGGAAGCCATCCTGCGTTTCGAACTCCTTGGTGCGGGCGGCACAGAAATAGGTCAGCGAACAGGACGAGACCTGCGCGGTGAAACCGAGGGCGGCCTGCAGGACGATCGGCGAACGCACCACCCCGCGCGAGTCGCGGAAGTTAGTGCCGTCGGTGGCGTAGTTCCGGACGACGACCTCGACCTGCGTGTCGGCGAAACCCCAGAAGGCGAAGCCATCCTTACCCGGGCCACGCAGGTCCGAGGACGGGTCATAACCGTTCGAGTGGCGGATATAAGTATGACCCCAGGAACGTCCTAGGTCCGACCCCCAGCGGAACTGCGCGCCGAAGATGGCCTCGGTCCGCATGGTTCCCAGCTGCAGCACCGCCCGAGCGATGAGGTCGCGGGTATCCTTGTCCGGACCATCAAGGTCGAAACGATGGCGGAATTCGCCGTCGAGATTGAAGAGCAGTTCGTTGGGCAGCTGCGTACCCCAACCAACGGCCTGAGGGGTGCCGATGAGGTCGTGAAACTTGTTCTGGACCGTCTCACCGCCGGCAGCGGGACCGATGACGCCGAACTTAGCCTCGACGGAGAACAGGCTGTCACGCCGCCCACCGCGCTCGAGGACGCGGCCGTAACCATAACCGAAGTAGAGAGCGCCGGAGTAAGGCAAATCCGTGAAAGGAGGAGACACCGAAGGAGGGTTCAGCGTATCGGACGGGGTATTGATCTCCTGCGTCACCGAGAAGAAGACGCCATCGTCACGGTTCACCGACACCTTCAATCCTTGGGTGTAATATCGATCCTTGTTCGTGGGCGTGAACTTATCGTTCTCCTCCGTGACGGCGACCACCCAAGGGGTGTCAGCGGCCTCGGCGGCCGAAGCGAGGCCGGTGAAGCAAAGGAGGGCGAATGGACGGGCGAAGGACATCGACGAAACGATAGCAAAGAGACGTCCGCAGGCAGGGACAACGCCTTTCTGACTTGTGAAGCCAAGGCTGCCCAAGTATTTGACCATCAGGATGTCCCAACCGCCCTCAGGCTCGCCTTTTGCCCGGACGGAAGTCCGCGCCGACGGCCTCGCCGTGGTGACGGTCGGTGGCTGCTGGAACCTCGACGACCCTCTCCCGTCCGTCGTCGTCCGCGGTGACCGCGTCCAGGTCGTGGCCGAGAACCTCGGTGACTTTGACTCCTCCCTGCCCGCTTGGCTGCATGCGCACGGCAAGAACATCCGCGAGTTCGACCTGACCGCCCTCCCGCCCCGCCTCCAGTCCTTGGTCCGCATGGCCGAGAAAGCCGCCTTCCAGGAGACGGGGGACGAGAAACAAGGCCTGCTGGAGCAGTTCGGCACGTGGGGCGTCGAAAGCGGCTCTTCCTGGGCCCGGGCCTTCGAACATATCGGGCACACCTCACTTGGCTTCGCCCGCATGCTCATCGGCAGGGCCAAGGTCAACTGGGGCGACTTCACGCTGCAGCTCCAGACCGCGGGCGTCGACGCCCTGCCGATCGTCGCCCTGCTCGGCTTCCTGACCGGCCTCATCATGGCCTACGTCGGGCTCATCCAGCTCCGTCAGGTCGGCGCGACCGTCTACGTCGCGAACCTCGTCTCCCTCGCCATGACCCGCGAGATGGGCGCCCTGATGACGGGCGTCATCGCCTGCGGACGCACCTCGACCGCCTTCGCCTCCCAGCTCGGCAGCATGAACGTCAGCCAGGAGACCGACGCCCTGCGCGCGCTTGGCATCCAACCCGTCGAGTACCTCGCGCTCCCGCGCATCCTCGCGGTGACGCTGATGGTCCCGCTGCTCGCGGTCTTCGCCACCTTCGTCGGCGTGTTCGGCGGCATGATCGTCGCCTGCGCGGGCGACCTGAGCGTCGAGCAATACCTCACGCAGGCGATCCGGGCCATCTCGTTCAAGAGCTTCCTGGTCGGCTTCATCAAATCCATCGCCTTCGGCTTCATCGCCGCCTGGGCCGGCTGCTACCGCGGATCCGTCGCGAAACGCTCCGCCCTCGGGGTCGGCGAGGCCGCGACTTCGGCCGCGGTCCTCGGCATCACGCTGATCGTCGTCTCCGACGCGCTCTTCGCCGTCATCTTCAACCTCTTCAACCTGTGAGCGACCCGACGGACATCGTCAGCTGCGCGGACCTCGCCATCGGCCACGGCCGCAAAGTCATCATGGACCGGCTGTCCTTCGCCCTGCCCGCCGGCAAGATCCTCGCCATCGTCGGGCCCAGCGGCTGCGGCAAGAGCACGCTCATGCGCGCCCTCGGCGGACTGGACGCCCCGCTCGGCGGCAGCGCCCGGCTGATGGGCGTCGATCTCGCCACGGCGGATGAACCCGCCCGGCAGGACATCCTGCGCCGCAGCGGCTTCCTATTCCAAGGCGCGGCCTTGTTCTCGTCGCTGACCCTGCGCGAGAACATCGAGATGCCCATGCGCGAATTCCTGCGCTGCCCGGCCAAGGAGATGCGTCAGCTCGCCGAATACAAACTGGCCTTGGTCGGACTGGCCGACGCCATGGACAAACTGCCCTCCGAGATCAGCGGTGGCATGGCCAAGCGCGCCGGCATCGCCCGGGCGATGGCGCTCGACCCCCGCGTCATCTTCCTCGACGAGCCCAGCGCCGGCCTCGACCCGATGAGCTCCGGCCGACTGGACGAACTCATCCTCCGCCTCCGCGAAGCCTTCGGCACCACGGTCGTCCTGGTGAGCCACGAGATCCCGAGCATCCTCCGGACGGCGGACTTCTGCATTTACCTCGACCCGGAGACGGGCACCATGGGCGCGTACGGCCCGCCGAAAAGTTTCCTTCAGGCTGGCCAACACCCGAAGGTGCACGCCTTCTTCACCCAAGCACGTATCGACTGACCATGCGCCGTTCCGCCAACATGACACTGATCGGGGCCTTCGTGGCCGGCGGGATCCTGCTCATCATCGCCGCCGTCGTCCTCCTCGGCGCGGGTTCCTTCACCGGCGCCAAGCCGGAAGCGATCGCCTACTTCGACGACTCCGTGAGCGGACTCGACATCGGCGCCCCGGTCAAATTCCGCGGGGTCACGATCGGCAAGGTCAGCCAGGTCCTGCTCCACACTTCGGGCCAGTCCGCCGCCGACTATTCGGTGCCGGTCGTGATGGAGTTCTCACCGGACCTGCTGACGCGCCGCGGACTCGACCAAGCCCTCCTGCAGAAAGAAGGCCTCGGCGTCTCGATCAGCAAAGGACTCCGCGCCAAGCTGCAGCAGCAGTCGGTGGTCACGGGCGTGCTTTACGTCGAGCTGGATTACTTTCCCGACTCGACGTTCAAGCTCCACGCCAAGGACGGACCGCTCCCGGAGATCCCGACCCAGCCTTCGAATCTCGGCGCCCTGACGAAAGCCATCTCCCAGACGCTCGACCAGCTCAGCCGCATCGACTTCGTCAACATCACGAAGAAGGTCGACTCGATCCTCGGCCGCATCGACCAAGGGGCCGCGCAGATCGATTTCGAGAAGATCAACGGCAACCTCGTCGCGGCGTCGGCCAATATCGTCAAGATCACGGGCGACCCGACCATCCCCCGCGCGGTGGCCGACTTCTCCGCCGCGATGCAGGGCGTCGACGCCCTGGTGAAGCGTCTCTCCTCCAAGGTCGATCCGGTCGCCGACGACATCAAGGGTATGGCGGTCGCCGGCCGCAAGGCCCTCGAACGCCTCAACGAGACCTCGGAACACCTCCGCACGCTGACCAAGCCCGGCTCGCCCGCGCGTCGCGACCTGGATCAGGCGCTCGCCGACGTCTCGGAAGCCGCGCAGGCCATCCGTTCGCTGGCCGACTTCCTCGAACGCAATCCTGAGACGATCATCCAAGGGCGCAGCAAGTCCCCCGCGCCGGCCGTCGAGTCCAAGGAGGCGTCGCCTGCCAAATGATCCTGCGCGCCGTCATCCTCTGCCTGTCCGCGCTGCTCTGCGGATGCATCATCTTCGACCAGAAGAGCGAAGCCGTCGTCTTCCACCAGTTCGCCGCTCCGGGAGTCCAACCGAATCGGCCCATTTCCTCCGGACCGCAGGTCTTCCTCCCGCGGGCCGTCATCCCTTCCGCCCTCCGTCGTCCCAACGTCGTGCTCCTTGACGATAACGGCTGGGTTCAGATCGAAGACGCACACCGCTGGGTCGCCCCGCTCGACCGAGCCATTCCGGAGGCCGTCGCCCGCCATCTCGCCAGCCTTACGGGCGTCGTGACGACCACGCAGACGCCTTCCGAGGACCATCTGGTGCTTCTGCTCACCGTGGACAAGATGGAGATCTTTGCGCCGGCCGGGACTGAACGCTCGATCTTCTCCCTCCCGGGCGGGACGGACAAGACATCCACCGCTTCGCTGCAGCTGACCTGCCGCCTCGAGAAAGCCGACGGTACGCTCGTCGCCTTCAAGACCTTCGCCCAATCCCGTCCGCTCAAGGAGCGCACCCCCGCCTCATTCGTCCAGGCTCAGTCCGCCAACCTGGCGGCACTCTCCGCCGAGTTCGCCCCCTGGCTGCAGGCCCCGACCCCTTCTTCTTCGAAATGACCACGCCTTCCTCCCCTCGCCCCAACGGCTTCTCCGAAGCCACCGGCGAGATCTGCTACGACCTGCCGTCGTCCTACATCCCGCATGCCGGCACCGGCCTGCTGCACCTGCCTCGCTTCCTGGCCAAGGCCCGCAAGCACCTGAAGGGGGAACTGCCGAAATCCTACCAGCGGAATTTCTGCAAAGGCTTCGACCGTTTCCTCTGCCTCCACCTCGGCGTGGACCCCGAGCAGGTCATCACCTGCGTCCGCGAAGCCCGCGACGAGGCCGACCTCGACGCCCGCCTCAAAGCTCTTTTTCCCTCCGACCTCCGTGTGCACGTCTGGAACCGCGAACTGGTCCAGAAAGGCATGAGCGAGATGGGCCGCGAGGCTCTCCTCGACGCCAAACGTAAGATGAACTCCGAGCACCGCACGGACGTCATCTCGTTCGCCGACATGATCGACTTCGACGAGGGACGCATTCTGTGAATACCCAAGACCCCCACCCTCACCGCCTGATCCTCCGAGGCATCGCTCCGCTGCTCGCCTGCCTCAAACATCACCCGAAGGCGCTGCGGGAAGTCGTCGCGACGGCCGCGTTCGCCCCGAACCTCGCCGAATACGACGCGACCTTCGCCGAACTCGGCGTCAAGACGCGCATCGTCGGCGCGATGGAACTCGCCCAGACGGCCGAAGGCCCGTGCTCTGACGTCTGCGCCCTGACCATGCGCCCCGAACCCGGCCTGGCGCGCATCTCGGATTTCGCCGAATGGCGTGAGTCCAAAGAAAGCATCGTCATCGCCGACGGCGTCACCGACCCCGCGGACCTCGCGGCCATCGCCCGCGGCATGGCCGCCTTTGGCCTCAAGCGCCTGCTGCTTTCGGGCGGCACCGAGAAGCTCGCCCACGATCCGGAAGCCTGGCACCTCGCCCGCGGCGCGATGGAACAGCTCCGCCTCATGCGCGCCGCCGCCCTCGGCGGCCTGCTCAAACTCGTCGAGGACCGTTGCTGCGTGGTGGCCCTCTCGCCGGACATGGGACGCAAGATCGACCTCGCCGTCCCCGTCCGCGTGCCCGCTCGTCACCTCGCCCTGCTCATCCCCGGCGGCCGCCTCGACCCGGACATCCAGCCGCGCGTCGAACACTGCTACCGTTTCCCCGGCCTGGTCGGCCAGCCTCCGCTCAGCCTCGCGGAAATCGCCCCCTTGGCGCTCGCTTGGTTCGCCTCCACGCCCCAACCCCGCGCCGACGGCTTCCTGTCCCGCAAAAGGGCTCGCCACGCCAAGGACAAGGGTTCCAATCCCGCTAGCTGACCCCCATGTCCCAACCTACGCCCGGCAAAGGCGAGAACGTCCTCTCGCTCCAGAACATCAGCCGCACCTTCTTCACGGCCCTGCAGCGCCAGCATGACATGCTCGCCTTCAGCATCGCCGGCCTGCACACGGCGGACCCCAAGGCCTACGAGCACTTCTCGACCGTCTCGCGCGTGATGCCGGTCCCGCAGGCGCACCTGCCCCCGGAACAGATGCTCGCCTACGCCCGCGGCCTGATGCTCCGCACGACGATCAACGACCTGCTGACGCTTGCCTCGGAATGCATGTCGCAGTGCTACCTGCTCTGCCTCTTCATCCGCGAACAGGGCAAGAACCCCCGCCGCGACCCGCTCGTCGAGAAGATCATCGGCGAGAAGCACCAGGCCTTCGTGAAGATGAACCTCCAGTCGCGCTTCACGGCGCTGGAAGAAGACTTCGGCATCGTCTGCGAACTCGAAGACGGGATCTTCAGCCTCGCGGCCGCCCTGCGCGTGCTCGCCCGCGGCGGTCTCGTGACCAACGACGACATCACGCCGGACGGCTCCCTGACCCTTGAATTCAAGGCGATGAAGGACGTCGAAGTCCTTCCCGAACCCGCGGCCGAAGCCGCCGCGCCGACGCCGCCTCCCGGCGTCACCGTGCATGGCGCCGGCGAAGTCGGTAAGCCGAAGACGATCGCCCGCCTCAGCGACACGACCCGCACCTTCAAGCCCGGCGAGATCCTCGACCTGACCGACACCGAACTCCTTGGCCTCAACATCACCGCCACGAAGTTCGTCGACGGCCTCTTGCGCTCGGTCGACCACTTCGGTCGCGCCCAGCTCGGCGAAGGCGCCTAAGCGATGAAGGAGCCCGCGACGATCCCCCGACGCGCCTGGCTCTGGGTCTTCGCCGCCTACCTGTTCCAAGCCATCCCCGCCGCGGTCCGCGACGAAGCCCTCCCGGTAGCGCTCAAGGACCTGGGCTATCCCGACGCCCGGAACACCCAGGTCGTCTCGGCCTTCGGTCTGATCGTAGGCTTCAAGATCCTCCTGTCCCCGCTGGTCGCGGGCTTCGACCCGCGCCGATTCATCATGGCATCGCAACTAGGCATCGCCGCCGTGTTCGGCCTGATGGCCATGTTCCTCGGCGCCGGCGAGGCCTCGATGAGCGGCATCATCGGATGCCTCATCATGCTGTCGCTGCTCGCCGCCGCGCACGACTTCGCGCTCGACGGTTATTTCGTCGCCGCGCTCGACGACCGGAGCCGCGCGACGCATGCCGGCGTATTGAATGTCGCCACCAAGGTCGGGGCGGTGCTCGCTGGTCCGGGGCTCATCTGGCTCGTCGGCCGCATCATGGACCAAGGCCCCCAGACCGTGGATGCCTGGTCCTGGGCGATGGTCGCGGCAGCCCTGCTCGCCCTGTTCACGCTCGGGGCCAACGCCTGGGGGCTCGCCGCCGAACCCCGCACCTCTGCCGACCAGAGCAGCGTGAAGGAGCGCTTCGCCGTGATGCTGGCCGGCCTCCGCTCGCTCCGGAGCGACCCCCGACTTTATGCCGTGCTCGGCCTGATCCTGTTCTACCGCGCCAGTGAAGTGCACATGGCCCGCATCATCCCGCTTTTCTCCAAATCCGCCGAGAACGGCGGGCTTGGCCTGGACAACGAGACCTACGCCTTCCTGCGCACGCTTTCCGCCGTCGGCGGCCTGGCGCTCGGCGGCGTCATCGGCTCGCTCGTCGTCGCCCGGCTGGGACTCGCCCGCTCGCTCCTGCCGCTCGGCGTGATGATGCACCTGCCGCTGGCGGCTTTCGCCTGGCTGGCCTATGACGGCTCGCACGACGTCCGCGTCATCGGCGCCGTCTTCATCGTCGAGTACGTGGCCTATGGCGCCGGCCTCTGCGCCCTGATCCTCGCGATGATGAAGCTCGCCGCAGGCCCGGGCGCCGCGGTCCGTTACGCCGCGCTCTCGACCTTCGCCCTGCTCGCCAATTACCTGC
>RDYO01000024.1 GCA_004293385.1 Verrucomicrobiota bacterium | reverse complement strand
GGTTCGCCCTCCGCTTCAAGGAAGGCCAGGAGGATGCTGCTGTCGAGGTCCGCCATGAGGTCAGAGCCAGTCGAGCCCGATATCGCACCACGGCGCCGCATGGGTGAGCGCGCCGCTCGAGACGAAGTCGGGCGTGAGCGCGCCGATCTCCGGTAAAGAATCCAGACTCACGCCGCCGCTGACTTCGGACCAGGCCCGACCGCGGAGGAGCGGAATTGCTTCGCGGAGATCGGCGAAGGAGAAGTTGTCGAGCAGCACCACGTCGGCGCCGGCGGCGAGCGCCGGTTCGAGCTGGTCGAGACGGTCGACCTCGACCTCGACGAGAAGATCGGGGCGCTCGGCGCGGGCGCGGAGCACGAGCGAAGTGAGCCGTTCGCCGGCGGTAGCGCCGCCGGCCGCGAGATGGTTGTCCTTCACCATGATGCGGTCGAAGAGCCCGAGCCGGTGGTTGTAGCCGCCGCCCTGCCCGACGGCGTACTTCTCGAGCATGCGGAAGCCCGGCGTCGTCTTGCGCGTATCGAGGAGCTTCGTCGGCGAAGACCCCAGGGCGCGCACGTGGGCGTGCGTGTGCGTGGCGACGCCGCAGAGACGCTGGAGGAAATTCAGGAGGATCCGTTCGGCCGAGAGCAGTTCGGCCGCGGGTCCTTCGACTTCGGCGACGGCCGTGCCGGCCGGCACATGCTGCCCGTCGGCGACGAGCAGCGTCGCGCGGCAACGGCCGCCGTAGGCGGCGAAGACGATCTCGAGCAGGCCGAGTCCGGCGAGGACCATCGGGCGACGGGCGACCACGCGGGCGCGGGCGCGTTCGGCGCCGACGAGGAGCGCGGCGGAAGGATCGCCGAGGCGGGCCGGACGCTGCGCGAGGCCCAGGCCGGCGAGGTCTTCGTCGCGGGCGAACTCGACGAAGCGGAGCAACCACGCGCGATCCAGCTCGTCCCAGCGGAGACGGCGGATGAGTCGGGAAGTCTGGCCGGGATCGCGCGGCATGGCTTCACCTTACGCCCCCCGCCCTCGCGGGCAAGGGGGTTAAGGGAAGAACTTCTTGAACTTCGTCCGCCAGGATTCGGAGACCGGCGCGGCTTCGTCGCCGCAGGCGGCGGCGTAGGCCTTGAGGGCTTCCTTTTCCTTGTCGGTCATCTTCTTCGGCACGTCGATGTCGACGCGCACGAGGAGGTCGCCGGCGGTCGAACCGCGGAGCGGGGGCATGCCTTCGCCGCGGAGGCGGAAGATCGTGCCGCCCTGGGTGCCGGCGGGGATGTTGAGGTTCGTCTTACCCTTGAGCTTCGGGACGACGATCTTACCGCCGAGGGCGGCCACCGAGAACTTCACCGGCACGCTGCAGGCGAGGTCGTCGCCGTCGCGCTCGAAAAGCTCGTGCTCCTGCACGGTGATGTAGACGTAGAGGTCGCCGGCCTGGGCGCCGCGGCGGCCCGCGGAACCGTTGCCGCTCGAGCGGAGCTTCGTACCCGTGTCGACGCCCGGAGGGATGCGCACGTTGACGCTGGATTCGGCCACCGTGCGACCTTCGCCGGAACAGGCCTTGCAAGGCTTGTCGATGCGCTCGCCTTCGCCGGCGCAGCTCGGGCAGGTCTGCTTCATCGAGAAGAAGCCCTGGGAGCGGACCACCTGGCCATGGCCGTGACAGGTCGGGCAACGGGTCTTCTTGGCGCCGGCCTCGGCGCCGGAGCCCGCGCACTTCGCGCAGGCGACGTGCTTGCGATAAGGGATCTTCCGTTCGACGCCTTCGGCGGCTTCCTCGAGCGTGACCTTCAGGTCGACGCGGAGGTCTTCGCCGGCGTTGTCGTGGCCGCCGCCACCGCCACCGCCGAACATGTCACCGAAGCCACCGCCACCACCGCCGAACATCTGTTCGAAGATGTCGCGCGGATCGGCGCCACGGAAGCCGCCGCCGGCCGGGCCACGGGCGCCGCCGCCCATGTTCGGATCGAAGGCCGCTTCACCGTGCTGGTCGTAGAGCTTGCGCTTGGCCTCGTCGCCGAGGACCTCGTAGGCGCGGGAGACCTTCTTGAATTTCTCTTCGGCCTCCTTGTTGCCCGGATTGCGGTCCGGGTGGAATTCCATGGCCTTCTTGCGATAGGCCTTCTTGAGCTCGTCGGCGGAAGCGGACTTCGCGACCCCGAGCAGGGTGTAGTATTCGTCGGCCATCGCGGGAGCTTACTGGGCGGGGCCGGAGGAGACGAAGACGGCGGCCGGGCGGAGCACGCGGTCATGCAGGAGCCAGCCGGCGCGGGCGACGCGGAGCACCGTGCCTTCGGCGACGGTGGCGGAGGCTTCGGAACCGACGGCCTCGTGGCGGGCCGGATCGAAAGGCTGGCCGGTCGGATTGACTTCGACGAGGCCTTGGCCGGAGAGGATGCCGCGGAGCTGGCCGACCGCCATGCGGAAGCCTTCGGCGACGGCGCGACCGTCGGCCTGGGTCGAGGCGGACTCGAGTCCGAGCGCGAGCGAATCGAGGGCGGGCAGCAGGTCTTCGAGCAGGCCGGCGGTCGCGTACTTACGCAGGTCCTCGCGCTCACGCTGGTGGCGGCGCTGCTGGTTCTGCTGGTCGGCGTTGCTGCGGAGGACCGTGTCCTTCAGCCGCGCGACCTCGCCTTCGAGTTCGGCGAGGCGCACGGCGGGATCGGCAGGATTCGGAGCAGCTTCGGGAGCGGGTTCGGACATAAGATTATTTTTCCTCGCGGGAGGGACGACGCAGCTTCTCGCGGGCGAGCTCGAACATCAGTTCGGGCTGACGGCGGAGGGCGGTCTGCAGGGCCTGCTGGCCCATCGGGCCGGAGACCTTGGCGTTGAAGTTCTGATCGGTGACGTCGTGGGCCTCGAAGTCGTAGGCGAAGTCCTGGTCGACCACCACGCGACGGGCGGCGGAACCGTCGCCCGAGATGACCGTGATACGGCCGACGCGCACGCGGAGGTGCTTGATAAGGAAAGGCTGCGCGGGCTGGGCGGGCTCCGTGGTAGGCGTCGGGGACGTCGCCGGACCCTTGAGCCCGTTACCGATGTCCTTGGCGTTGTTGTCGGAGAGGAAGTCGGCCTTGCCGACGATCGTCACGCGGTCGATGTCGAGCACGGCTTCGTTGACCACCTGGCCGCCGCCTTCGACGAACGTCAGCGGATCGACGTCCAGGACGAGCCGTTTCACCCGGAGGAACTCGCGCTCCTGCCAGCGGGAGGGATTCGTGATGACGAGGCCGGCGTAATCCACGCGGCCCACGAAAAGGTTGGTCTGGTTGTCCTCGACCGTGAGATGGGCGCCGGACTGGCCGGAGAGGGAGGCATCAAGCAGCCGGGGGGAGTATCGGCCGAGGGCCCAGACACCCAGCGCGCCGACCAGGACCAGGAACAACGCGATGCCGCAAAGCACCGTGAGAAGCTTGCGCAGGGCGGAACCCGGGCGGGACTGGAAGCGGAACAGCGGCATCGACGAACAGGGAAAAGGAGCAGTAGGCATGCCACGTAGCAGGGTCAATGTCGGACGGAAAACGCGCCCTTAACCCCGATTTTCCGGGTATTCAGCCAAACAAAAGACCCGCCGAGGTCACTCGGCGGGTCCTTCTGTCACGCTCGGTGTGACGAGCGGTCCTTACTGGGCCAGGACGGCGAAAGTGAGGTCGTCGCCGACGCGGACTTCGGGGACCGAAGCCTGGTTCGGGCTGATCGCCACGATCGTGGAGGCGTCGTCGCCCTTGATCACTTCGACGAGGAAATTCTTGCCGCCCTTGGTGAGCTGGAGGCGGGTACCGGCGTCGCGCTTCTCGAGGGCGCCGATTTCAAGGAGGGAGAGGTCGGCGCGGACGGCGCGGACGGAAGTGCGGGTGGCGTCAGCGGCGGCGGCCGGGGCGTCCTTTTCCCAAGAGAAGCGGACCTCGCCGGAGGACGAAGTGGCGCCGGCGGACTTGGCCGACTTGGTGGATTTGCAGCCGACGAAAAGGGCGGCCAGGGCGAGGAGGAGCAGAGAGCGCTGCATAGGAGTCAGGGGTGAGAAAAAGGGTCTTTTCCGCGTAGTTCTTAGTCAACCCCTTAATGCTTGCGGAGGGGCTGACGGTGGGCTTCCTCCAAGCTCTCATGAGTCAGGAAGCCGCCAAATTGATGCTCGGACTGCCCAAAGGCAGCCTCGAGGAGGCCACCCTCCAGCTGTTCGCCCGGGCCGGGTTCCCCGTGGCCAAGAGCAGCCGCTCCTACCGCCCCTCTTTCGACGACCCCGCCCTCGACGGACGCTTCATCCGCGCCCAGGAAGTGGCCCGTTACGTCGAGCATGGCTTCTTCGACTGCGGCCTCACCGGCCAGGACTGGGTCCAGGAAAACAACGCCGACGTCGTCCAGGTCTGCGAGCTGATCTACAGCCGCGCTTCCGCCCAGAAGTCCCGCTGGGTCCTCTGCGTGCCCGAAGCCTCGCCCGTGAAGACCGCCAAGGACCTCGCCGGCAAGCGCGTCGCCACCGAGCTCGTCGAGACCACCCGCCGCTGGTTCAAGTCCCAGGGCGTCGAATGCGAAGTCGAATTCTCGTGGGGCGCCACCGAAGTGAAGGTCCCTGAGCTCGCCGACGCCATCGTCGACATCACCGAGACCGGCTCCTCCATCAAGGCCAACAAGCTGCGCATCGTCGCCCAGCTGATGGAGACCACCACCGTCCTCGTCGCAAACAAGGCCGCCTGGGCCAATCCCGCCAAGCGCGCCAAGATCGAGCAGATCGTGCTCATGCTGCAGGGCGCCCTCGCCGCGCAGCACATGGTCGGCCTCAAGTTCAACCTCCCGAAGGCCAAGCTCGAGCAGGTCGCCGCCGCCCTGCCCGCCCTGCGCAATCCGACCGTCTCCCCGCTCAGCAACGCCGAGTGGATCGCCGTCGAGACCATCATCGACGCCCGTCAGGCCCGCGAGTTCATCCCGACCCTCAAGGCCGCCGGCGCCGAGGGCATCGTGGAATACCCGATCAACAAGCTCGTCTACTGACGTCCCCGTCATGGCTGATTCCGTCCGCGTCGGTCTCATCCAGCTCACCGCCGAGGACACGCCGGCGGCGAACGTCCGCAAGACCCTGCCCCGCATCGAAGAAGCGGCGGCCAAGGGCGCGAAGATCATCGGCCTGCAGGAGATGTTCACGACGAAGTATTTCTGCATCACCCAGGACCCGAAGAATTTCGACCTCGCGGAGCCCATCGAGACCGGCCCGTCCGTGACCGAGCTCGCCAAGGCCGCCAAGCGCCTCGGCGTCGTCATCGTCGCCCCGCTCTTCGAAGCGCGCGGCAGCGAAGTCTACCATAACACCGCGGCCGTCATCGACGCCGACGGCACCGTGCTCGGCAAGTACCGCAAGATGCACATCCCGCAGGATCCGGGTTTCGAGGAGAAGTTCTACTTCACCCCCGGCGACCTCGGCTTCCGCACCTGGAAGACCGCGCACGGCGACATCGGCGTGCTCATCTGCTGGGACCAGTGGTACCCGGAAGCCGCCCGCCTGACCGCGCTCAGCGGTGCGCAGATCCTCTTCTACCCTACCGCCATCGGCTGGCTGCCGGAAGAGAAGGCCGCCCTCGGCAAGGCCCAGCATAACGCCTGGGAGACCGTCCAGCGCGGCCACGGCGTCGCCAACGGCTGCTACGTCGCCGCGACCAACCGCGTCGGCACCGAAGGCCGCACCCAGTTCTGGGGACAGAGCTTCGTCTCCGATCCGTACGGCGAGATCGTCGCCCGCGCCTCGGTGGAGAAAGAGGAGATCCTCCTCGCCGACTGCGACCTCGTGAAGCAGCGCGAATTCCGCCGCATCTGGCCGTTCTTCCGCGACCGCCGCATCGACGCCTACGGCGACCTGACGCGCCGTCTGCGCGACTGACCTTCCGCATGTCCACGCCTCGCTCCCTCGGTTTCCGCATGCCTGCGGAATGGGAACCCCAGTCCGCCACGTGGCTCTCGTGGCCGTCGAACACCGCGCTCTGGCCCGGGCACTACGACCTCATCCCCGCGAAGTTCGCGGAGTTCGCCGCCGCGATCAGCCGCTTCCAGCCGGTGAAGATCAACGCCGCCGGCAAGCTGCGCGCCGAGGCCGAGCGCGAACTCAAGGCCGCGAAGGCCGACCTCTCCGTCATCGAACTGACCGACATCGC
>RDYO01000023.1 GCA_004293385.1 Verrucomicrobiota bacterium | reverse complement strand
CTCAGTGCTTAAAGTGGCGCATGCCGGTGAAGACCATCGCCATGCCGCGCGCGTCGGCGGCGGCGATGACGTCGGCGTCCTTCACGGAGCCTCCCGGCTGGATGGCGCAGGTCGCGCCGGCGTCGGCCGCGGCGAGCAGGCCGTCCGGGAAGGGGAAGAAGGCGTCGGACGCGATGGCCGAGCCCTGCAGCGAGAGCTTGGCTTCGCCGGCCTTCCAGACCGCGATGCGCGAGGAGTCGATGCGGGACATCTGGCCGGCGCCGACGCTGAGCGTGCGTTCCTTGCCGGCGTAGACGATCGCGTTGGACTTCACGTGGCGGACGACGCGCCAGCCGAAGAGCAGGGCGGTCATCTCATCGGCGGTGGGCTGGCGCTTGGTCACGACCTTGAAATCGCGCGGATTGGCGGGCTTCTGGTCGCGGTCCTGGACGAGCACGCCGCCGATGACGGCGCGGACTTCGCGGAGGGTGTCGGCGCGGAGGCCGACCTTGGCGCGCATGAGGCGGAGGTTCTTCTTCTTGCCGAAGATCGCCATGGCGTCGGCGTCGAACTCCGGCGCGATGATGACCTCGGAGAAGATCTCGGCGATGGCCTCGGCGAGGCCCTTGTCGACGGTGCGGTTGGCGACGATGATGCCGCCGAAGGGGGCCTGCTTGTCGGTCTCGAAGGCCTTGTGCCAGGCCTCGAGGAGGGTGTCGGCCGAAGCCACGCCGCAGGGGTTGGTGTGCTTCAGGATGCAGATCGTCGGGCGCTCGAACTCTCCGATGAGGTAGGTCGCGGCGGTGATATCGAGGATGTTGTTATAGCTGAGTTCCTTGCCCTGCAGCTGGTCGAAGGCCTCGTGGAAGGAGCCGTAGAGCGCGGCCTGCTGGTGCGGGTTCTCGCCGTAGCGGAGGCGCTGGGCGATGGGCAGGGTGGAGGTGAAGCGGGAGGGCAGGCCGAGGACGTTGCCGAGGCCGGGCTGGGCCTGGGATTCGAGGTAGTTGGCGATCGCGGCGTCGTAGGCCGAGGTGCGCTGGAAGACCTTGAGGGCGAGTTCGCGGCGGAGTTCGCCGAGGGTCTCCGGGGCCTTCATCGCGGCGAGCACGCGCTCGTAGTCGGCGGGGTCGGTGACGACGGAGACGGAGGCGTGGTTCTTGGCCGCGCTGCGCAGCATCGACGGGCCGCCGATGTCGATGTTCTCGATGGCGTCCTCGAAGGAGCAGTTCGGCTTCGCGACGGTGGCTTCGAACGGGTAGAGGTTCACGACGACGAGGTCGATGAGCTCGATGCCGTGCTTCTTGGCTTCGTCGAGGTGCTCGTGCGAATCGCGACGGCAGAGGAGGCCGCCGTGCACCTTCGGGTGCAGGGTCTTCACGCGGCCTTCCATGATCTCGGGGAAGCCCGTGTGCTCGCTGACGTCGGTCACCGGCAGGCCTGCGTCGCGGAGCATCTTCGAAGTGCCGCCGGTGGAGAGGAGCTTGTAACCGTGTTCCTTGACGAGGGCCTGGGCGAAGGGCAGGAGGCCGGTCTTGTCGCTGACGGAGAGGAGGGCGATAGGCATGGTGAAAGAAAGGGGAAGGGGTAGGGGGCGGGGTGGGGGTGGTCAAGGAAGCAGGAGGTGCTGTCAGCGGTTAGCGGTAGGCGGTTGGCGGATAGGGAGGGTGGCTAGGCTGATGGGGCGGACCAGGTTCATGGTTCCTCCTCCCTTTTCGGGGATTTCCCCAACCGCTAACCGCCAACCGCTTGGGCGTTCCGCCTCTCCATCATTGACGCTCCCGCCCTTTTTCCCTCCTTCCATCCAATGTCCACCGCTCTTCTGTTCTCCGGTCAAGGCGCCCAAGTCGTCGGCATGGGTAAGTCCCTGTACGAAGGCTCCGCCTCGGCCAAGGACCTCTATGACCGCGCCGCCAAGGTGCTGCCGTTCGACCTCCGTCAGGCCTGCTTCGAAGGTCCGGCCGAGCTCCTGACCGAGACCCGCGTCTGCCAGCCCGCCCTCTACGTCCAGGGCTACGCCATCGCCCAGATCCTCAAGGAGCGCGGCAAGCTCAACGACCTGAAGGCCTGCCTCGGCCTCTCCCTCGGTGAACTGACCGCCTACGCCTTCGCCGGCGTCTGGGATTTCGAGACCGGACTCAAGGTCGTCGCCGAGCGCGGCCGCCTGATGCAGCTCGCCTGCGACCAGACCAAGGGCGGCATGGCCGCGGTCATCGGCGGATCCCGCGAGGACATCTTCAAGCTCTGCGCCGCGTTTGATATCGACGCCGCCAACTTCAACTGCCCCGGCCAGGTCGTGATCTCCGGCGACGCCGAGAAAGTCGCCCAGGCCGTCGCCCGCGCCAAGGAGTTCGGTCCGTTCAAGCTCGTGAAGCCCCTCGTCGTCGCCGGCGCCTACCACAGCCGCCTGATGGAGCCCGCTCGCCAGGCCTTCGAAGCCTACCTGCAGGGCGTCGAATTCAAGCGCCCCCAGGTCACCGTCTACTCGAACACCACCGGCGGCACGCTCGCCGAGCCGGCCGATCTCCGCGCCGCGCTGGTCAAGCAGGTCGTCTCCTCGGTCCTCTGGGAGGACGACTGCAAGGCCGCCGCCGCCACCGGCGTCGCCCAGTTCTACGAATGCGGCCCGGGCGGCGTCCTGGCCGGCATGATGAAGCGTTCCGCGCCCGAGGCCCCCGTGGCTTCCCTGCACGAGTTCGCCGATATTCCCGCCTAAACCCCGTCCGGCCGGGGCTAACGCTGGACAAGCGCCCCGTCCGCAGTCCTATTAAGCCCTTTCCCTCTTTACCGTGTCCTTAGACCACATCCGCAACTTCTGCATCATCGCGCACGTCGACCACGGCAAGACGACCCTTTCCGACCGCCTGCTCGAGCACACGAAGACGATCGAGAAGCGCCAGATGAAGGAGCAGCTCCTCGACGCGATGGACCTCGAGCGCGAGAAGGGCATCACGATCAAGTGCCACCCGGTGACGATGAACTTCACCGCGCCGGACGGTAAGCAGTACATCCTCAACCTCATCGACACCCCGGGCCACGTCGACTTCGCCTACGAAGTCTCGCGCTCCCTCGCCGCCTGCGAAGGCGCGGTGCTCCTGATCGACGCGTCCCAGGGCGTGGAAGCCCAGACGGTCGCCAACGCCACCCTCGCGATGAACCAGGGGCTCGAGATCGTCCCGGTCATCAACAAGGTCGACCTCCCGAGCGCCCGCCCGGAAGAAGCCCGCCGCCAGGTCGAGGACATCCTCACCATCCCCGCGCAGGACGCCGTGCTCGCCTCGGGTAAGTCCGGCATCGGCATCGACGACATCTTCGCCGCGATCATCAAGCGCGTCCCCGCGCCCCGCTGGTCCGATTACCCGCAGCACCGCGCGCTGGTCTTCGACTCCCTCTTCGACTCCTACAAGGGCGTCATCAGCTACGTCCGCGTCTTCTCGGGCACCTTCAAGGCCGGCCAGACGATCGAGCTGATGTACAACGGCGTCCGTTCCGTCATCAAGGAAGTCGGCGTCTTTTCCCCGAAGATGAAGCCGCAGGACGAACTCGGCCCCGGCTCCGTCGGTTACATCGTCATCAACATCCGCGAGGTCGCGGACGTGAAGGTCGGCGACACGATCACCCTCGCCAGCGACCCCGCCAAGGAGCCCGTCCCGGGCTTCAAGGAAGTCAGCCCGATGGTGTTCAGCGGCATCTACCCGCTCGACACGGCCGACTACGAGAAGCTCAAGACCTCGCTCGCCAAGCTGGCGATCAACGATTCTTCGCTCACCTACACCGCCGAGAGCTCGACCGCGCTGGGCTTCGGTTTCCGCTGCGGCTTCCTCGGCCTGCTCCACATGGAGATCGTGCAGGAGCGCCTCCGCCGCGAGTACGACCTCGACATCCTTTCGACCTACCCGTCCGTCGTCTACAAGGTCTACACCACCGACGGCGTGGAGCACATCCTCGACAACCCGGTGTCCATGCCGGACCCGTCCGCCATCGAGCACATCGAAGAGCCGACCATCCGCGCGAACATCCACATCCCGGGCACCTCGATCGGCGACATGCTGACGCTCGTCCAGGAGAAGCGCGGCATCTGCGAGCGCACCGAGACCATCGACGGCGACCGCGTCGTCCTCGTCTGCCTCCTGCCGCTCAACGAGATCCTCGTCGACTTCAACGACCGCATGAAGTCCATCACCCGCGGTTACGGTTCGATGGACTACGAGCTCGGCGAATACGTCACTTCGGACCTCGTGAAGATGGACATCCGCGTGAACGAGGAGCCGGTCGACGCCTTCTCGTCGATCGTGCACGCCTCCAAGGCCGAAGGCCGCGGTCGCGCCCTCTGCGAGAAACTCAAGGAGCTCCTCCCGCGCCAGCTCTTCAAGATCGCCATCCAGGCGGCCGTCGGCTCGAAGGTCATCGCCCGCGAGACCATCGGCTCCGTCGGCAAGGACGTCACCGCGAAGTGCTACGGCGGCGACATCTCCCGTAAGCGCAAGCTCCTCGACAAGCAGAAGGAGGGCAAGAAGCGCATGAAGCAGATCGGCAAGGTCGACATCCCGCAGGAGGCCTTCATCAAGATCCTCAAGAACGAGGGCTGAGGACCTAGTTCGGGCTTTCCCTCCGGTCGGCGCCCGCTAGTTTGGGGGCGTCCCCCATGTCTTTCTACTACCGCCGCAAGCTCCGCAAGATCGGCAAGGCCTTGCTCGAAGGGTCGGAGAAGGTCCACCTCTACCGCGGCGATGTCCTGGCCCAGGCCGACCTCAATGAGCAGCTCGAGCTGGCCGACAAGGTCCGTGCGGCCATCAAGGACCGCACCCGCGAGATCACGGAAGTCGAGACGCTGCTTAACCGGCTGCATGAGGTGCTGACCCGTAACGGGGGTAAGATCTACCCGGTGACGTCCGGTACCGACTACACCGAGATGGTCGTGATGGCCGCTATCGTGGCCGGCGCCATCCGGAGCTTCTTCCTCCAGCCGTTCAAGATCCCGACGAATTCGATGTGGCCCACGTACAACGGCATGACCGCCGAGGTGCGCGCGCCCGACGCGCCGGTGCCGAGCCTCGCCCAGCAGGCCCTCGACAAGGTCCAATGGACCTGGACGTATGTCATCCCCGCCGAGGCTTCGGGTCCGGTGGCCATCCCGATCGTGATGCAGCGCGGCCCCGATGGGAGGACCGAGTACGGCCTGCGTTCCCGGACCCGCGAGGCCGACGACGGCCTCTTCGGCACGGGTCTGATGAAGGGCGCTCGCGACAAGTATGAGATGCTCGTCGGCCAGACCGTGCAGACCGTCAAGGTGCCCGCCGACTTCGGTTTCGAGACGGTCATCCTGCGCACCTATTTCCCGGAAGAGTCCAAGTTGAAGCTGCCCCGCCAGGATGCGGACCGCTGGCGCGTGGTCTTCGCCAAGGCCGTCCGCGAGGGACGTATCCAGAACAGTCCGTTCGGACCGGTGCTGCTGACCGGCAAGTCGGCCACCGCGGGCGCGCCGCTGTTCAATTTCGACATCCTCACGGGTGACATGCTTTTCGTCGACCGGATGTCGTACCACTTCGTCGACCCGTCACGCGGCGATACCTTCGTCTTCCGGACGAACACGATCCCCGGCCTCAACGACCAGTACGGCCAGCCTTCGCAGAACTATTACGTGAAGCGTCTCGCCGGCGTCCCCGGCCAGAAACTGCGGGTCAACGAACAGGGCGAGCTCCTCGTCGACGGCCAGGTCGTGACCTCGCCCGAACCGATGGTGCTCAACAGCCGCCGTGCGATGGACCAAGGTTATTACGGTTACCTGCCGGACGCCGGTGGCGACCGCTACGCCATCCCGCTGGATCAGGAACACACCGTCTCGGCGAAGCATTACTTCGCGCTCGGTGACAACTCCGCCAACAGCTTCGACTCGCGCGGCTGGGGCGAAGTGCCCGCCGACGCCGTCGTCGGCAAGCCGCTCTTCATCCTGCATCCCTTCACGTCCCACTGGGGCCCTGCTAAGTGATTAAGGGGTAGGGGCAGGGGTTGGGGTAGGGGTAGTGACACGCTCAGGTAGGGGCAGCACCACGTGCTGTCCTTGGTTCGCCGTAGGGCGAACGAGGGTAGGGGCACGATTCATCGTGCACTCCGATTCGGAGGGCGCGGCGTAGCCACGCTCCTACCTTCGGCCGCCCCGCGGCGGCCCCAAAC
>RDYO01000076.1 GCA_004293385.1 Verrucomicrobiota bacterium | reverse complement strand
GGCATCGGCGCCGGCAAGGGCGTGGGCTCCGGCGGTGGCCGCAACTTCGTCTCCTTGTTCGGCATGAAAGGTATGGCGGTCAATTATGGGGTCGTGGGGAATTTCTACGATTTCAAGCAGACGAGGGGCGGGAAGCCTTCCGAAATGTTCGGCAAGCCTGATGGCACGAACACGAGGGATCCGGCGAACGCCAAACCCAACAGCCTCTACGCCAAAGAGGTGAAAGAGTTCGTGGTCGATAAGAACTGGGCCACCACCGCGCTATCGGACAAATTCCGGGCCCCGGACTCCCTCTACGCCTCTCAGATATTCATCCCGCAGAGCCCCGCCACGGTCTGCCCCAAGGCCTACGGCGTCGAAAAGTCGGTGAAGCCGTCGCGTTGGCTGGCCCACTACAAAGGCACGGTGAAGGTGCCTCAGTCGGGCAAGGTCCGGTTCGTCGGCTCCGGCGACGACATCTTGGTCGTACGATGGGGCCGTAAGATCGCGCTGGATTCCGGCTACTATCAGCCGGTCGTCGGCAACGCCAACGTCTATAAAGATTTCGAAGGGGTCAAATGCGAGGAGACGCACCGTTCGAACCTCGGCAAGCCGCTCCGATGCGGGCCCTGGATCCAGATGACCGCCGGCGCCGAGGTCCCGATCGAAATCGCCTTCGGAGAGATGCCCGGAGGGTCCTTCTACGGCGTACTGTGCATCGAGGTCATGGGTCCGGACGGCAAGGGAACCGGGATGAAACTGCTCCGTTTCAGCACGCAGGAGCTTCCCAAGGAAATCCAAAATCCGCAGGCGATCGGAGCGAAGATCGACATGGAAGCCAAAGGCTGGATCTTCACGCCCGTGAAAGGCCGGCTGTGAGCCGGCGCTAACGCTTGCCGGCGAAGTAGAACTTCTGGCAGTTACCGCCGAAGAGACCGGCGCGCTCGGCTTCGGTCAACCCGCGGGCGTAATCGTCGACCAGACGGAAGGCCTGTTCGTAACTACCGGCGAAGAGGCAGACCGGCCAGTCGGAGCCATACATCAGGCGCGAAGGGCCGAAGGCTTCGAAGACCGTTTCGAGGTAAGGGCGGAACTGCTCGGCCTGCCACGCCCTGTGGTCGGCCTCGGTGAGCATACCCGAGACCTTGCAATGGACGTTCGGGAGTTTCGCCAAGCGCCGCAGCTGCGACTTCCACGGCTCGATCGTGCCGTCCTTGATGTGCGGCTTGGCGATGTGATCGAGGACGAAGGGCTGGAGCGGGAAGTTCTCCGCGAGTCGGATGGCGGCCTCGAGCTGCTTCGGGTAGATCAGGATGTCGTACGTCAGGCCATGCGCGTGGAGCTTCGAGATCCCGCGCTGGAAATCCTTCCCCAGCATGAAGTCGACGTCGGGCTCTTCCTGGACGACGTGACGGACGCCGACGAACTTCGGGTGCGCG
>RDYO01000124.1 GCA_004293385.1 Verrucomicrobiota bacterium | reverse complement strand
GCCCGGGAAGAGGACGGCGGCGAGGACGCCGATGATCGCGATGACGGTCAGCAGCTCGATGAGCGTGAAGCCTTTGCGTTGACGGGAGACGGAGGTCATAGATTTAGGGGTATGTAGAAAATAGGTCGCTTCGGCTTAATTGGAAAGCCGAAAAGCGACCCTTATATCATCAATAAGGCAGGGGGAAGCGGCCGGTCAGGGACGCCACGATGCCTTGGGCTTCGGCGATCTTAGCCGGATCCTGCGGACCGGAAAGCACGACGGCGATGGCCTTGGCGATTTCCTTCATTTCGGCCTCCTTCATACCACGGGAGGTCACGGCCGGGGTGCCGACGCGGATACCGCTGGCCTGGAAGGGGCTGCGGGTCTCGTCCGGCACGGTGTTCTTATTGGTCGTGATGTGGGCGGCGTCCAGGGCGAGCTGGGCGTCCTTGCCGGTGACTTCCGGGTGGCTCTTACGGAGGTCCAGGAGGCTGAGATGGTTGTCGGTGCCGCCGCTGATGAGGTGGAAGCCGAGCTTCACGAGCTCGTCGGCGAGCGCCTTGGAATTGGCGACGACCTGCTTGGCGTAGTCCTTGAACTCCGGCGTGGCGCACTGTGCGAAGCAGATCGCCTTGGCGGCGATCACGTGCTCGAGCGGGCCGCCCTGGGCGCCGGGGAAGACGGAGGAGTCGATGGCCTTGGCGTGCTCGGCCTTGCAGAGGATGAGGCCGCCGCGCGGACCGCGCAGGGTCTTGTGCGTGGTGGTGGTCACGAAGTCGGCGTACGGGACGGGCGACGGATGCACGCCCGCGGCGACGAGGCCGGCGATGTGCGCGATGTCGGCGAGCAGGAGCGCACCGTTTTCCTTGGCGATCTTGCCGAAGCGGGCGAAGTCGATCTCACGGGCGTAAGCGGAAGCGCCGACGGTGATCATCTTGGGCTTCTCGCGCTTGGCCATCTCCTCGACTTCGTCGTAGTTGATGCGGCCGTCGGCGCCCACGCCGTAGTGGACGACGGTGTAGAGCTTGCCCGAGAAGTTGGCGGCGTTGCCGTGCGTGAGGTGACCGCCGTGCGACAGGTTCATCGTCAGGATCTTGTCGCCGGGCTTGATGGAGGCGAAGTAGACGGCGGCGTTGGCCTGGCTGCCGGAGTGGGGCTGGACGTTGGCGTGGTCGGCACCGAAGAGGGACTTGGCGCGGTCGATGGCGAGCTGTTCGATCTGGTCGACGTTCTCACAGCCGCCGTACCAGCGCTTACCGGGGTAACCTTCGGCGTACTTGTTGGTGAGGATGCTGCCCTGGGCCTCCATGACGGCGGGGAGCGTGAAGTTCTCGGAGGCGATCAGCTCGATGTGCGTCTGCTGGCGCTTGAGCTCGGCCTTGATCAGGCGGTCGATCTCGGGGTCCAGCTGGGCGAGAGGGATGCGGCGAATGGCGGTCATGTTGGGAAGGTCAGAGGGCAAATCGTGGGAGGAAACGTGGCAACGGCAAATCCGCCGGGGTTATCCACAGGAGGACTCCATCTTGTCCACGCGGCGGGTATGCCGCCCGGCTTCGAATTCGGCGGCCAGGAAGGCCTCCACGCACGCCACGGCGGTCGGGAGGTCGACGTATTTGGCCCCGAAACAAAGGACATTGGCGTCGTTATGACGGCGGCTCAGGCCGGCGGCATCGGCGCTCTGGACGAGGGCGGCCCGGATGCCCCGCATTTTGTTGGCGGCGATGGAGATACCGATGCCGGTCGTGCAGACGAGGATGCCGAATTTCGCGCGACCGGCGACGACGTCGGCGCCCACGGCGTGGGCGTAGTCAGGATAATCGCAAGAGGCCTCGGTCTCAGTACCGCGGTCGAGGATGGCGTAGCCCTTCGCCTTGAGCGCTTCGCTGAGGCCGCGGCGTAAGGCGAGGCCGCCGTGGTCACTGCCGAAGGAAAGCGTAAGCGGGCTGGTCATCGCGAGAGGTTCTGCCGCAGAAACTCCACCATCGCAGGGACGGCTTCAACCATGGAATCACGGCATTCCTCATACTCACGATAGGGCCCGCCGAAAGGATCGGGGATGTCGCGCGGGACGTCGTCCGGCAGGACGTCGCGGAGCAGGAGCACGAATTCCGGCAGGGAGTCGAAGCGGGCATGCAGGGCCGCCAGGTGGGATTCGGACATCCCGAAGATCACGAGGCTGCGGTCGACGTCGGCCTGGGTGAGCAGGCGGCTGCGATGCGCGCCGACGTCCAAGCCGATGCGCTGCATGGCCTTGAAGGAGTTGGTCGAGGCGGGCAGTCCGGCTTCGGCGGCGAGGCCGAACGACGCGACCTTCAGCTTCTCGAGCCCCTGCCCTCGCTTGGTCAGGGTCGCCCGGAGCAACGCCTCCGCCATCGGACTGCGACAGGTATTACCCGTGCAGACAAACGTGACGGTGTCTCGCTCGACGGCCATGACCTCAAGATGGGGGATTCGCCCCTCGGTTCAAGCGCTCAGAGGACTCCGTCGCGGCGGAGCTGACGATAGCCGATGTCCCGACGGTAGTGGCAGCCCTCGTATTGGATCTGCGGGACGACGGCATAGGCGCGGCGGGCGGCTTCCTGCAGGGTCGGGCCATGGGCCACGACGCCCAGGACGCGGCCGCCGGTGGTGACGACCCGTCCGTCGGGCAGGCGTTTGGTGCCGCCATGGACGATATCGACGCCTTCCGGCAGGCTAGCAGGCAAAGTGATGGGGTCGCCCTTGCGGATCTCGCCCGGATAACCGCCGGCGGCCAGCACGACGATGATCGTGGCGCCGGGGCGGAGCTTGACGGCCGCCGGACGGAAACGTCCGTGCGCGATGTCTTCCATGATCTGCACGGGGTCGGTCTCGAGCGAGGGCATGAGCACCTGGCACTCGGGATCGCCGAAGCGGACATTGAACTCGACGACCTTCGGGCCGGTCGCGGTCACCATGATGCCGACGTAGAGCGTGCCGCGGTAATCGATGCCGTCGGCCTTGAGGCCGCGCAGCGTGGGCGCGATGATCTCCTCGCGGAGACGACGCTCGACTTCCGGCGTGACGACGGTCGTAGGAGCGTAAGCGCCCATGCCGCCCGTGTTGAGGCCGGTGTCGCCTTCGCCGACGCGCTTATGGTCCTGGCTCGGCGGAAGCATCAGGTACTCTTCGCGGCAGACCATGAGCATGATCGAGGCCTCTTCGCCCTGCATGAACTCTTCGATGACGACCTCGTCGCCCGACGCGCCGAAGACCTTGGTCTCCATCATGTCGCGCAGCGCGGCCTCGGCCTCGGCGTGCGTGGTCGCGATGACGACGCCCTTCCCTGCCGCCAGTCCCGAGGCCTTGATGACGATCGGGACGGGCTGCTGACGGACGTATTCCAAGGCGGGAGCCAGGGAACGGAAGGTCTCGGAAGCGGCGGTCGGCACCTTGTGGCGCACCATGAAATCCTTGCTGAAGGCCTTGCTGGCCTCGAGGCGCGCGCCCGCGGCGAGCGGGCCGTAAGCGGGGATGCCCGCGGCTTCGAGGGCGTCGACCACGCCGGCGGCGAGCGGGACTTCCGGGCCGACGATCACGAAATTGGACTGGGTGCGGCGGACGAGCTCGAGGACGGCGGCGGGGTTGGCCGCATCAATGTCGAGGCATTCGGCTTCGAGGGCCATGCCGCCGTTACCGGGGGCGACGCGCACCTTGGCCACGCGGGGGCTGCGGAGGCAGGCCTTGAGCAAAGCGTGTTCGCGGCCGCCGGAGCCGAGGATGAGGACGTCGAGTTTTCCCTGCGTAGCCATGTCCCTACTACTGCGGGGTGTCGGGAATGATGTGAACCAAAAACAGGGCCGGCCCGTTTCCGGACCGACCCAGCCTAAATTGGTGCTCAGGCCGGGACTTGAACCCGGACACCTTGCGGCACATGCACCTCAAGCATGCGTGTCTGCCATTCCACCACCTGAGCAATAAAGGAAGGTGCACGCTGGAACTCCTGACGATGGGTGCAAGTAAAAAGCGATTGTGCCGATGCTTGCCAAGCGGACTTCTTTCTAAACGCTCACTTCCTCAATGTCCTCCGACTCGGCTGAAAACAACCCTCCCAAGGAAAAGTCCTTCGAACTGGACCTCTCTTCCCTTGGTTTCGGGCCCTCCTGGGTCAGCGGACCCTCCGAAAAGGTCAGCTCCGGCAACGGCGGCCCGCGTCGCGATGGCGACCGCCCGCGTTTCCGCGACGGTCCCGGCGGCGATCGCCGCGGCCCTCCCCGCGACGGCCAGAGCCGTGGCCCGCGTCGTGACGGCCCTGGCGCCGGCCCCGGCGGCCCCCGCCGCGACGACCGTGGCGGACCTCGCCGTGATGACCGTGGCCCCCGTCGCGACGACCGCGGTCCTTCCCGTTACGATGACGCCCCGACCTTCCGCCCGGTCGTCGCCAGCGCTTTCTTCCCCGACGACGCCAAGTTCGAACTGCTCGGCGGCGCGATGAAGAAGAGCAAGATGACCTACGAGCTCTTCGAGGTCGCCCGCCTGATCCTCGACAAGGAAGACCGCCTCTCGATCGTCATCCGCCACCTCGAAGCCGAACAGCGCCCCGACGCCCTGCTCGCCGTCTCCGTGCCCGACGGCCATCCCTTCCTCAGCGAAGGCGATGCGGTCTCCCACGTGATGTCCCGCCACCTCGACAAGTTCTTCGACGTGGTCGAAGTCGAAGTCGAAGCCCCGAAGGGGTCCTTCCTGATGGTCGCGAAGTGCCCGCAGACGGGCAGGCTGCTCGGCGCCCCGACGCACCACAGCTACCAGCGCAATCTCCGCGAGCACCACGCCCGCCATTGCCCGAACGTGCCGTTCGACGCCTTCAAGGGCCGCCTTGAGATGGTCCGCGAACAGGAACAGATCGACGCCTGGCTGAAGTCGATGTCCACCCGCAGCGAATACGCCCCGAAGGACCGCAAGGAAGGCGAACCGGAACGCCTCGAGTCCCTCGACGCCGCCCGCGGGTTCCTCCAGGCCTTCCGCAAGGACCTCGTGGTGAAGACCCATCCGTGGGTGCGCTTCGCCGGCCGCCTGCTCGAAGAGATGAATCCCGGCCCGCTCCGTGATTCCGTCCGCTACGCCCTCGAACAGCAGCGCGCCTTCCCCCTCGACACCGCCAACGGCATCCGTGGCCGTCTCCGCAAGGAAGGCTTCCACCTCTATAAGAAGGGCTCGAAGGGCATCACCTACGCCTGCTCCGTCCGTCGCCGCTGCCGTGACCCGAAGTCGGCCTTCAGCGATCCGATGGCCAAGATCTTCGACTCGCTCGATCGCAAGCCGGCCCAGCAAGCCAAGGATCTCGTCGTCGCCCTCGCCGGCGACAACGCCGAGGAAGCCGCGAAGACCCAGGTGCTCACCGATCTCTCGTTCCTCATCGGCGAAGGCTACATCGCCAACCTCCCCGATGGTCGTCTCTTCGCCCAGCCCATCCTGAGCAGTCAGGCCCAGGCCAAGGAAGAAGCCGCCAACGACGAGGCCGCGGACGAGAAGTAAGCGCGAAGGCGCACAGCGCCTTCGAGGGGACACGTGGGCAAGTGGGCACGTGGACAAGGGGCCGATACATAGGGAGACCGGAAACCGGAAAGTTAGCTGAGGACATAATGACCCCAGCCAATCATCCGGTCTCCAGTTTCCTTTTGGGTTCTTGCTCTCCTCCCCTTGTCAACGTGTCACCTTGCCCACGTGCCCCCTGGAAATAAGCGCTCCGCGCTTATTTCCAATTCTCCGCGATCCACGGCGTGGGCAGCACGCGGCGATACCACTTGCCGCTGCGGCCGACGAGCGCGTCGGGCGGATTGGGAAGCCCATGGAAGACGACGATCTTGGCTTCGGCGGGAATCTCCGGGGTCTGCCACAGGGAGAACGGGAAATATTTCACGCAGTGCTTCTTGAAGCTGCGGCACCAGGTCTCGGGCCAGTAGCTGACCTTGCCCTGCGCGCTGAGGTGCGCGGTCAGGTATTCCTGCTCGTTGCGGTGACGCTTGCGCACGGCATCGAGGTTCGCGCGGAAATACTCGAGGACGTCGGGATACGCGCCGGCGCGCCAGCGATACACCGAAGAGTTCCCGGTGTAGTGGCCCTTCTGCCAGTCCCGGATGATGAGGAAGTCGCCGGGATGGTCGAAGAAGCCGTCCATGTTCCCGACGATGACGATGTCGATGTCGAGGAAGAGGATGTCGCCCTTGAGCTCAGGACCGCCGGGCGCGGTCAGCGCGGGCGAGAAGGAGACGAGCTTGGTCCAACCGCGCTCCGGG
>RDYO01000123.1 GCA_004293385.1 Verrucomicrobiota bacterium | reverse complement strand
AAGGCCCCGGAAGACTGGGGCAGCATCGCCATCCATGCCGTCGGCTACGTCGCCCTCGCCTACGCGGCCGGCTGGCTCGCCGACAAGGCCCTCCGCTGGGTCTCCACGAAGTTCGGCCAGAGCCCAATCGCCGAAGCCTCCGTCGCGGCCCTCGGCAAGGCCCTGCCGCTGATCCTGCCGGCCTACACCCTCCTCTTCCTCATCAAGGACAACAAGCCGGAGCTCGCGCACATCGGCTGGCTCGACTTCGCCGCCATCGCCGGGGCCTTCCTGTGCTCGATCGCCCACACCACGGCGGTCTTCCACCTGCTCGCCGTGCCCATCGCCTGGGCCCAGAAGATCGCCGACAGCTCGGAGAACAAACTCGACGACATCCTCGTGCCGATGTTCTCCACGGTCATCCGCATCGCGGTGATCCTCGTCGGCGCGTTCAAGGCGATCTCGATCGTCGACCCGAAGTCGTCCGACGCGATCCTCGGCCTGCTCGCCGGCGCGGTCGTCGGCCTGGCCTTCGCCTCGCAGGACACCATCAAGAACGTGTTCGGCGCGGTCATGCTCATCGTCGACCAGCCCTTCACGCTCGGCGACGTCATCAACATCGGCAGCCACGAAGGCAAGGTCGAGTCGCTCGGCCTGCGTTCGACGACCATCATGATGCTCGACGGCCAGCGCCTCGCCATCCCGAACGGCGACCTCGCCACGCGCCCGATCGTCAACCTGACCCGCCGCGACTTCATCCGCGCGCAGGACCTCGTGCACCTCGAGGCGAACACGCCGGCCGAGAAGGTGAAGGAAGCCGCCGAGATCATCCGCGGCCTGATCGCCGGCCATGAAGGCTCCCAGCCCAGCCACCCGCCCCTCGTGCACGTCATCGAGTACGGCGAATGGGCGGTGAACATCCGCCTGATGTACTGGTACTTCCCGGCCCAGTCGGCCAAGCAGCTCGAGTTCAACCAGCAGCTCCTGCTGCGCATCAGCGAGAAGCTCCAGCAGGCGGGCATCCGCGTCGCCTCGCAGGGCACCCCGCAGAACCGCTGACCTTCCTTCCCATGCCCCTCATCGAAGCCAAGCACCTGTCGAAGTCCTACGGCGCGCTCCGCGCCGTGCACGACGTCTCCTTCTCCGTCGACCGCGGCGAGGTGGTCGGCTTCCTCGGACCCAACGGGGCCGGGAAGTCCACCACGATGAAGATGCTCACCGGCCACCTCCGCGCCGACGCGGGCGCCGCCCTCATCGCGGGGCTCGACGTCGCCGAAGAGGCCGTCCGCGCCAAGCAGCACCTCGGGTACTCCCCCGAAGGCGCGCCCGCCTACGGCGAGATGACCGTGCGCGAATTCCTCCGCTTCGCCGCCGACCTGCGCGGCCTCGCCGAACCGGCCGCGAGCGTCCGCCGCACCCTCGCCCTCTGCCGCCTCGAAGAAGTCGCCGCCCAAGGCATCGACACGCTCTCCAAGGGTTACCGCATGCGCGTGGGCTTCGCCCAGGCGGTGCTGCACGACCCGGAGGTGCTCATCCTCGACGAGCCCACCGACGGCCTCGACCCGAACCAGAAGCATGAGGTGCGCCGCATCCTCAAGGAGATGGCCGCGACCAAGGCCGTCATCGTCTCCACCCACATCCTCGAAGAAGTCGGCGAACTCTGCACGCGCGTCATCGTGATCGCGAAGGGCGAAGTCCGCTGCGACGAGTCCCGCGAGAAGTTCCTCGCCCGCGGCGCCGACCTCAACGCCGTCTTCCGTCAGCTCACCGCCTGAACCGCTCCCCCATGACCTCCCCTGCTCCCGCCGCCCCCGGCCTCAAGCCTTTCGCCGCGATGCTCCGCCGTGAGTTCGCCGGCTATTTCCGCACGCCCCTCGCCTACGTCTTCCTCGCGGTCTTCAACGCGTTCGCGGTGTCCCTCGCGTTCTTCGTCGGCGGCCTCTACGAATCCGGCGTCGCCAGCCTGGACCGTTTCTTCCTCTACCACCCGTGGCTCTGGGCGTTCCTCGCTCCCGCCGCCGGCGCCCGCCTCTGGGCCGAAGAGCGCCGCCAAGGCACGCTCGAACTGCTCCTCACCTGGCCGATCACGGTCTGGCAGGCCGCGCTCGGCAAGTTCCTCGCCGCCTGGCTGTTCCTCGCCTGCGCGCTGCTGATGACGCTGCCCGTCGCCTTCACGGTCGGCTGGCTCGGCGATCCTGACTGGGGCGTGATCGTCTCCGGTTACGCCGGCTCGCTGCTCTGCGCCGGCGCCTGCCTCGGCGTCGCGGCCGTGGCCTCGGCCCTCACCCGCAGCCAGGTCATCGCGTTCGTCACGGGCTTCCTCGCCTGCTTCCTCCTCGTGCTCGTCGGCTACGGCGTGTTCGACGAACTCCTCGCGGGCCTGTTCGGTCCCGCGGGCATCGACGAGATCCGCCGCCTCGGCCTCTGGCGCAACCTCGAGCCATTCACCCTCGGCCTGCTCGACGTCCGGCCGATCGCCTACTTCCTGTCCGTGGCCTTCGCCGGCCTGGGCCTGAGCACCATCATCATCGAACGCCGCTGAACGCCGCCATGAACCGCTATCAAGCCTTCCTCGCCGCCGCCGCCATCCTCGCGGCCGCGTTCTTCGTCAACCTGATCTTCGGCGCCTTCGGCGCCCGCGCGGACCTCACCGCCGATCGCACGTTCACGCTCTCGCCGGGCTCGCAGCGTATCGTCGCCAAGCTCGACGAGCCGGTGACGCTCGAGTTCTTCGTGAGCCGCTCGGACGTGAAGCTGCGTCCCTACCTCGAAAGCTACTCGCGCCGCGTCGAGACGCTGCTCCGCGAATACGTCGCCGCTTCCGGCGGCAAGGTGCGCCTCGTCGTCACCGACCCGCGCCCCGACACCAAGGAAGAGCAGCGCGCCCAGCGCCACGGCCTCGCCGGCCTGCGCGCCGCCAACGGCAACGCCTACCTCGGCCTCACGGCGCAGCAGGCCGATACCGTCAAGGCCCTGCCGATGCTCGACCCGTCGCGTGAACGCTTCCTGGAGTTCGACCTGTCCAAGCTGATCGCCTCCGCCTCGCGCCTCGACCGCCCGAAGCTCGCGCTGATCAGCTCGCTGCCCATCACGACGGCCTCACCCCAGGGCGGCGACCAGCAGCCGAGCCCGGCCGAATTCCTGCTCGCCGAACTCGGCCAGACCTTCGAGGTGGTGACCCTCAATACGACGGCGAAGGAGCTCCCCGCCGACGTCGCGGTCGTGGCCCTCGTCCACGCCCATCATATCGACGACCAGCTCGCCTACGCGGTCGACCAGTTCCTGCTCAACGGCGGACCGGTCTTCGCCGCGGTCGACCCGCTGTCGCGCATCCAGAAATTCCAGCAGGGCGGCATGCCCTTCATGATGGCCCCGATGGCGATGACCGCCGCGAGCGACCCCTCGCTGCTCCGCGGCTGGGGCGTCAACGTCGAGATGGACGCGGTGACCGCCGACTCGGCCAATTCGGTCTCGATCCGCGGCGGCCGCGGCGACGCGATCCAGTACGCCCCGGCCTTCGCGTCGGGACCGGCCGCCTTCGCCAAGGATTCCCCGCTGACGAGCGACCTCCGCGAGCTCGCCTTCATGGAAGCGGGTGCGATCTCCCTGATCTCCGGCGCCGAGAAGCGCCTGAAGTTCGAACCGCTGGTGACGCAGACGGGACCCGGCATGGGCGCCATCTCCACGCTGACCGCGAACGCCGGCCCCTTCGAGAAGGTGTCACTGGGCTTCCAGCCCGACGGCAAGCCGCGCGTCCTCATCGCCGCCGTCTCCGGCGAGTTCACCACCGCGTTCCCGAAGGGCGCCCCGGCGCTGAAGCCGGCCGAGCCGACGCCTCCCGGCCAGCCCCCGGCCCCTCCGGCCAAGCCTCACCCGGGTCCGCACCTCGCCGTCAGCAAGAAGCCGGGCCGCCTCTTCGTCGTGGCTGACTCCGACTTCATGATGGATCCGTTCACGGTCCGCCAGCGCCAGGTCGGCGGCCAGTCCGCGGTTGAACCTATCAACGACAACTTCGGCTTCGTCATCAGCGCCCTCGAGACCCTCGCCGGCAGCGACGAGCTGGTGACGCTCCGCTCGAAGGGCACTTCGCTCCGTCCGTTCAAGCGCGTGCAGGACCTAGAGCGCGTCGCCCAGGTCCGCTACCAGGCCAAGCTCGACGAGATCGAGCGCCGCCTCGAGGAGGCCAACGCGAAGATCGCCGAGCTCTCCCGCCAGGGCGGCGGCGTCACCGCCAAGGGCGTGATGATCACGCCCGAGATGCAGCGCGAGATCGAGAAGTTCCAGGTCGAAGCCGACAAGCTGTCCGAGGAACGCCGCGTCATCCGCCGCGGCCTCAGCGAGGACGTCAACTCCCTCGGCCGTCGCCTGCAGGTGCTCAACCTGATCGCCGGACCGGCCCTCGCCCTGCTCTTCGGCCTGGCCTACGCCCTGCTCCGCCGCCGCCGTCTTTCCTGACCCATGCGTAACAAGACCCTGCTCATCGCCACGCTCCTCATGGGCGTCGGCGCCCTCGTCACGGTCCGCCTCACGCGCGAGGCGCCGACCGATGCTCCCGTCCGGAAGCCCTTGGTCGCCGCCGCGGTGCTCGACGCCGTGCGGACCGTCACCATCAAGGCCAACAACAAGTCGGTGATGCTGGTCAAAGGCGAAGCCGGCTGGACCGTGAAGGAGAAGCTCAACCTGCCCGCCGACCTGGAGAACCGCCTGCTGCCGCTGATGCGCGGCCTGCAGAAGGCCGGCGACTTCGGCCTGCTCACCGCGAACCCGAAGCGCCTCGAGAAGCTCGGGCTGACGGACTCGGTGGTCACGCTCACGACCGCCGACGGCAAGGCCACGACGCTCGCGTTCGGCAAGCAGACCGAAGACGGACTCGGCGCCAGCGCCCGCCTCAACGACGAGAAGCACGCCATCCGCACGGACTTCACGGGCTACCTCGAAGGCGACCCCGCGGCCTGGGCCGACCTGACTTTATTCTCCGCCAAGCCCGCCGAGATCAAGTCGCTCAAGCTGGAATGGAAGGACGGCCAGGTCTCTTTCGCCCGCAAGGAAGTCGGCGCGCTCTTCGAAGGCAAGGAAGGCGCGGCGGCGGAAGACATCGTCGCCGCCCTCGCCACAATCCGGGCCGCCGACGCCCTGCCCAAGGATGACAAGGAAGCCGCCGGCGCCCGCCGCACGGCGCGCATCACGCTCGGCCTCTTCGACGGCGCCTCGGTCGTGGTCACCCTCGATTCGGCGACGGCCGCCAAGCCGGGCGAAGCGGCCCGCGCCTTCGTGACCGTCACGCACTCGGACCCGAAGCATCAGGCCAACGCCGTGACCAAGCTCGCGACCTTCGTCGCCGTCCCCTGGATGGTCGAACAGGTCCCGCCTTCGCTGGCCGACTTCCGTAAAGGTCCCGTCTCGGCGGAACCCGCCCCGCAGACCATCCAGATCCCCGGCCCCGCCCCGGCGATCATCACTTCCCCTGATATTAAGGTGAAATAAGGGGTCTTTCCTCAAAAGCCCTTGCCTCCTCCGGCGAGGGCTTTTTGTGTCCGCTACCGATGGCCGCCGCCGAATCCCAGTCCCTCAGCACCTACCTGCCCGTCCTCGTGCAGGTCGTCCTCGGCCTCTCGATCCCGGCCATCATCCTCGCCGCCAGCCACCTCTTCGGCCAGCGCGCCAAGGGCAACTACATCAAGGACAAGGCCTACGAGTGCGGCCTGCCGATGGAAGGAAAGCCCCACCCCCGCTTCGCCGTGAAGTTCTACGTGACGGCGATGCTGTTCATCCTCTTCGACATCGAAGTCGTCTTCCTCGTGCCCTGGGCCCTCGTCTACCGCGAGTTCCTAGCCGCGGGCATCGCGATCACCGCGGCCACCGCGGTCTTCCTCGGCGTCCTCGTCCTCGGCCTCGCTTATGAGTTCAAGCGCGGCGCCCTGGAGTGGGAGAAGTAAGCCCTTCGGGCAGCTAGAATTCGCCCTCGACCGAGGGCTATTTGTATTATAGGGAATCGGCGATGAATCACACTATCGCCTCCCTCCTCGCCCAAGCCGAAGGTAACGAAGAAGCCGTTGCCGCCGGCATCATGGCCTTCTTCGCCGCCTTCGCTTTCGTCTTCATCGCTATCGCGGTGGTGGTGATCATCGGTATGTGGAAGACCTTTGAAAAGGCAGGCCAGCCTGGCTGGGCTGCCATCATCCCGTTCTACAACCTAGTGGTCATGTTCCGCCTCGGCGGACAATCTGGCTGGTTCGCCCTGTCCTACCTCCTGAACTTCATCCCGATCATCGGCTCGCTCGCCTTCTTCGGCATCCTCGTCTGGAACCACGTCAACATCA
>RDYO01000075.1 GCA_004293385.1 Verrucomicrobiota bacterium | reverse complement strand
CTTGCGCGACCAGTCGATGAAGTCCCAGACGATGAGGAAGTAGTCGACGAAGCCCGTGCCGGCGATGACGCCCATCTCGTAGTCGACGCGGCGGCAGAGCTCGGCGGGGCTGGTCTGACCGGGTCCGGGGATCTTCGCGTCTTGCCAGGCCTTGGGGTCGTCGTAATCGACGCCGTAACGTTCCTTGAGGCCGGCCTTCACCTGTTCGAGCAGGTAGGAGCCGTTGGCCCGCATGCCCTTGCGCTTCTCGGCTTCGATGACGAAGTCGCCCGGCTTGCCGGCGGCGACGAGCAGCCCGTTCTTGAGCTTCTCGTAGCCGTCGAGGATGGCGTCGATCTTGTCGGCGGCCTTGGGCTTCACGCCTTCGCTGAAGATGTAGACCGGGTAGTTGTTCTGGCCGACCGGCAGCTTGACGTCGCACATCTCGGCGATGGCGACGGTGTTCTTGATGGATTCGGGGACCTCGCCGAAGACGCGGAGCATCTCGGCCTCGCTCTTGAGGTAGAACTCCGTGGCGGAATAGCGCATGCGACGCTCGTCGGCCAGGCGGGCGCCGGTCTGGATGCAGAGCATCGCGTCATGCGCGACCGAATCGCCGGCGTCGACGTAGTGGACGTCGTTGGTGGCGACGACGCGGAGCTGGAACTCGCCGGCGAGCTTGAGGAGGTCGGCGATGATGCGCTTCTGCTCCTCGAGGCCGTGGTCCATCAGCTCGATGACGAAGTTCTCGCGGCCGAAGATTTCGACGAACTTGCCGCAGGCCTTGCGGGCGGCCTCGTAGTCGCCGCGGAGGAGCGCCTGCGGGATGACGCCCTGGAGGCAGCCGGAGAAGCCGATCAGGCCGTCGGCGTGCTTGGCGAGCTGCTCGAGGTCGGTGCGCGGCTTGTAGTGCAGGCCCCGGACATGCGCGTCGGAGACGAGCTTGGTGAGGTTCTGGTAGCCTTTGAAATTCCGGGCGAGCACGCCCATGTGGAAGTACTTGTGCTCGCGACGATCGGGCTTGTCGGTGAGCGCGTGGTCCCAGACGAGGTAGAGCTCGCAGCCGAGGAGCGGCTTGAGCTTCACGTCGCCCTTGGAGCGCTGCTTGGCTTCGTTCCAGAAATCGAAGAGGCCGAAGAGGTTGCCGTGGTCGGTGATCGCCACCGCGCGCATGTTCATGTCGCACGCGCGCGCCATCAGGCGGTCGATGCGGCTGCAGCCGTCGAGCATGCTGTAATCCGTATGCACGTGAAGGTGCACGAAGTCTCGGCTGATGGATTCCGGGTCGGCCATGCGGGATGGCGATAATAGGGAGCCGTCGGAGGGCAGGGGAAGGCATTAATCCGGTGGGTTATCCGCGGACTTATGCACAGCCGAGGCTTGCCCGTCGGTCCGGCCGGGCCAGACTCGACCGCATGAGCTCCCCGCGCCTCTCGCCGCCCATGCAGGCCCTCCT
>RDYO01000122.1 GCA_004293385.1 Verrucomicrobiota bacterium | reverse complement strand
CACCCGTGCGCCCGCGCATGACCCGCTCGAGATCTATCGCTTCCGTGATGGTCTCTATGCGGTCGACCTCATCGCCGCCGCGATCACCGAGTTCGACCTCTTCACGAAGCTGGCGGCAAAACCGTCCGAGCTCGCCACGGTCTGCCGCGACCTCGGCACGCACCGCCGCCCGACGGACGTGATGCTGACGCTCTTCGCCGCCAATGGCTTCCTTGCGCTGAAGGACGGCATCTACTCCGTCACCCCTCTCGGCCAGGAACACCTCGTCAGCACCTCCGCGACCTTCCTGGGACCTTACTACGCCTCCCTGAAGGACCGGCCAGTAGTGAAGGACTTCATCATCATCCTGAAGACCGATAAGCCTGCGAACTGGGGCAGCTACAAGGACGAGAAACCCTGGAGCGAGGCGATGCTCACCGACGAATTCGCCACGAGCTTCACCGCCGCCATGGACTCCCGTGGCTTCACGCTCGGTCCGGCCATGGCCAAGGCCTCACCGATTGCCACGCGGACCCGCCTCCTCGACATCGCCGGCGGCTCAGGCATCTACGCCTGCGCCCTCGTCGCCAATCACCCGAAGCTCTCCGCCACGGTCTTCGAACGCGCACCGGTCGACGGTATCACCCGCAAGATGGTCGCCAAGCGCGGCTTCCAGGACCGCGTCGACGTCAAGGCCGGCGACATGTTCAAGGATCCCCTGCCCTCCGGCTACGACGTCCACCTGTTCTCCAACGTCCTCCATGACTGGGATACGGATAAGGTCCGCTTCCTGCTCGCCGCTTCCGCCAAGTCCCTGCCCAAGGGCGGACTGCTCATCGTCCACGACGCCCACCTCAACCACGACAAGACCGGCCCGGCCCCCGTCGCCGCCTACTCCGCCCTCCTGATGAGCGTCACCGAGGGCCGCTGCTACGGCACCGGCGAGATGCGCGAACTCCTGACCGAAGCCGGCTTCACCGACATCCGCCACCAGGACACCGCTTGCGACCGGAGCATCGTCACGGCGGTGAAACAATGAACAAGATGGAGGATAAATGATGGTTGATGAAAGATAAGTACCTCACCCCCATCGTTCATCACTCATCATCCATCATTCATCCTTCATCCCTCATCGTTCAGCCTCCATCTCTCACCCATGCGCTTCCTCCTCGCCTTCCTCTTCGCCCTCAAGTGCTCGGCCGCCGAGCACCCTGAACTCGCCCGCGTGACTGCGGCGGATGACGCCCGGGTGGCGGCCATGCTGGCGCCGACGCGGGAGAAGCTCGGCGCCGTACTGTCGCCCGAACTGCGCTATGCCCACTCCAACGGCCAGGTGGACACCAAGGACGCGCTCATCACCTCACTGACGGATGGTTCCGCCACCTATTCGAAATACGCCTATCAGGAGCGCACGTTCACCTTCCCCGCCCCGGGCATCGCCCTCATGGCGGGACGCTTCGACGTGAAGGCCGTCGTCAAAGGCAACGCCGCCGAAAGTACCATCAGCTTCCTCGCGGTCTGGCGCCTCGAGCAGGGCGTATGGAAGTTCCTCGCCTGGCAGTCCTGCAAGGTGCCGCCGGCGGCTAAGTAAGATGAAAGATGGAGGATGGGCGATGGAAGATAAGCGGCCATAAACAGCCCCTTCTTACGGCCCTTGGGTCGACGATCACCCATCTTCCATCGTCCATCATTCATCCGTTATCGACCCACGGTTTCATCCTTCATCTTCCATCGTTCATCCTCCATCTTGCCTCCATGCGTTACCCCCTGCTCGCTTCCGTCGTCGCCCTGTCCCTAGGCGTCGGCTCCCTCCTTGCCGCCGATACCCCGGCCAAGGCCAAACCGGCGACGCCCAAGGCGCCCGTCCGTTTCCAGAACGACGGCAACCCCGAGCACCTGAAGACGCCGTTGATCATCAAGCCGGATGAGAACGTGTCCTACGGCCCGCATCGCATGCAGGTCCTGTATTTCTGGCGCGCGAAGTCCGACAAGCCCACGCCCCTGCTATTCTACATCCACGGCGGCGGCTGGACCAACGGCGACCGTTCTTCCGTCAACGGCATGCTCAAGGAAGCCCTCGCGGCCGGCATCTCCGTCGTCTCCGTCGAATACCGTTACATCAAGGACGCCACCGAAGACAAGGTCGTGCCTCCGGTGAAGGGGCCGATGCTCGACTGCGCCCGCGCCCTCCAGTTCGTCCGCAGCAAGGCCAAGGAATGGAATATCGATAAGACCAAGGTCGGCGCGGCCGGAGGTTCCGCCGGCGCCTGCACGAGCCTCTGGCTCGCCTTCCACGACGACCTCGCCGACCCGAAGAGCGAAGATCCCATCGCCCGCGAATCCACCCGTCTGACCTGCGCTGCGGTCCAGGTCCCGCAGACCACCCTCGATCCCCACCAGATGCGCGAATGGACGCCGAACAGCACCTACGGCGCCCACGCCTTCGGCATCGCCGGCGACGCGAAGAAGAAGATCTCGAGCTTCCAGGCCTTCTACGACGCGCGCGAACGCATCCTGCCTTGGATCAAGGAATACTCGCCCTACGAGCTCGTCACCCGCGACGACCCGCCCGTCGGCCTGTTCTTCGGCACGCCTCCCAACCTCGGCAAGGACGAGAAGGACCCGACCCATACGGCTAATTTCGGCGCGAAGCTCAAGGAGCACTGCGACGACATCAAAGCTCCCTGCGAAATCGTCTACCCGGGCGCCCCCAACGTCACGCACGCCAACCCGAACGACTTCATCAAGGCGCACCTGCGTCCCGAACTCAAATGAGCCGTCCTCTCCTCTGCCTCGCCCTCGCCTTAGGCTTTGGCGCCCTCCAGGCCGCCGACACCCCGGCAAAGGCGCCCGTCGCCGCTGTCAAGGCCGGCGACCCCGAGTTCCGAAAGTATCCGCTGCCGATCGAGCCGGACGAGAACGTCTCCTACGGTCCGCACCGCATGCAGAAGATCTACTTCTGGCGCGCGAAGTCCGATAAGCCCACGCCCCTGCTCTTTTACATCCATGGCGGCGGCTGGAGCGGCGGTGACCGTTCGGTCGTCCGCACGATGCTCAAACCCGCCCTGGACGCCGGGATCTCCGTGGTCTCGATCGAATACCGCACGATCAAGGATGCGACCGCGGACGGCCTCGTCCCGCCGGTCAAGGGCCCGATGTATGACTCCGCCCGCGCCCTCCAGTTCACCCGCAGCAAGGCCAAGGAGTGGAATCTCGACAAGACCAAGGTGGCTCTGGCCGGCGGCTCCGCCGGCGCCTGCACGAGCCTCTGGATCGCCTTCCACGACGACCTCGCCGACCCGAACAGCGCCGACCCGATCGCACGTGAGTCGACCCGCGTCACCTGCGCCGCGGTCTCCGGCGCCCAGACCAGCCTCGACCCTCAGCAGATGCGCGCCTGGACGCCTAACAGCAAATACGGCGCCCATGCCTTCGGCATCACTTGGGACCCCAAGAAGAAGACCTCGACCTTCGATCTCTTCGTGGCGGAGCGCGAACGCATCCTCCCGTGGATCAAACAGTACTCGCCTTATGAACTCGTCAGCCGCGACGACCCGCCCGTCGGCCTGTTCTACTCCGCGAAGCCTAACCTCGGCCAAGCCGAGAAGGACCCGACGCACACCGCTAACTTCGGCGTGAAGCTCAAGGAACATTGCGACGCCCATCAGGTCCGCTGCGAACTCGTCTACCCGGGTGCCCCGGATGTCGTCCATGCGACCGACAGCGATTACGTCCGCGCCTACCTCCGCCCCGAACTGAAGTGAGACTCCTCGCCCTGCTCCTCACCGCGATCGCTTTCGCCGCCGAACCCAAGGCTCCGGCCAAGCGCCCGTCGGCCGATGAGGTCCGGGCCAAGGCCCTGAAACTGGCGATCGACATCCCGAGCTCCAAGGACGGCGCCCTCCAGAAGGTCGTCTACTGGCGCCCCGACTCCGCAGCGCGCGACGCCGAGGGCCCGGCCGTCCCGCTCATCGTCTTTCTGCATTCCTGGAGCGGCGGCTTCGAACAGGGCCCTCCTTGGATCGATCGCGCCAAGAAACTCGGCTGGGTGCTCGTCGCCCCTGACTTCCGCGGACCGAACAGCCGACCGGAAGCCTGCGCCTCCGACCTCGCCTCGCAGGACATCCTCGACGCCGTCGCCTACGCCCGCCGCGACGCGCGCATCGACGCCTCGCGCATCTACCTCGTCGGCGGTTCCGGCGGCGGACACATGTCCCTCGTCATGGCCGCCCGCGCGCCCGACCTCTGGGCCGCCGTGAGCGCCTGGGTCCCGATCTCAGACCTCGCCGCGTGGCATGCCGAGAGCAAGGCCCGCAAGAACAACTACGCCAAGATGCTCGAGCAGTCCTGCGGCGGCCCGCCTGGCCCGGCCACCGAAGCCGCGTACCGTCATCGCTCCCCGCTCTTCCACCTCGCCGCCGCCAAGGGCGTGCCGCTGGACATCAACACCGGCATCCACGACGGCCATACCGGCTCGGTGCCAGTGAGCCATTCGCTGCGTGCCTTCAACGTGCTCGCCACGCCGGACAAACAGGTCTCCGCCGAAGACATCGCCTTCATGGTCCGTGAGCAGAAGATTCCGGCCGGCCTCGCCTCCGAGACGCAGGTCGATCCTGAGCGAGAGAAGGCCACCCTCTTCCGTCGGAGCTCCGGCAATGCCCGCGTGACCGTCTTAGATGGCGGCCATGAGTCCGAGTCCGGCGCGGCCGTGCTCTGGCTCTCCCGCCAGCGCAAAGGCCAGCCGGCAGACTGGAGCCTCGGCCAGGCCGTCCGCGGCACCCCGGCGGCCCAAGAGGTCTCTAAATAGCCTGAGTGACCCCCTCGGAGGGGGTTTCGGCGGCTTTTCCTCTGGTCGGGCTGGTGAGATTCGAACTCACGACCTCTTGCACCCCATGCAAGCGCGCTACCAGACTACGCTACAGCCCGAGAGAGGAAAGATTGGGTTAAGCCCCAGCCCGGCAGGGATGTCAATCCGACAAACCCGACCCCGCGGTTTCTCGACATAACCGAGGGTTAACCTTAATAAATCCGCATGAGCCGCACCCCCCTGCTCCTGCTGTCCCTGCTTTGCTCCGGCCTCTTCGCAGAGTCCCGACCGAACATCGTCTTCATCCTGGCCGACGACCTCGGCTACGGGGAAGTCGGCTACAACGGCCAGAAGATCATCCGTACGCCCAACGTGGATCGCCTCGCCCGCGAAGGAATGATCCTCACCCGCCACTACGCCGGCAACGCGGTATGCTCCCCTTCCCGCGTCGTGCTGATGACCGGCAACAATCCCGGCCGCGCCACGACGCGCGACAATATCGACGTCGGCGACCGCGAACAGTATCCGCTTCCGGCCGGCGCGATGACCTTGCCCGCGACCCTGAAGGCCACCGGATACGCGACGGGCGCGTTCGGCAAGTGGGGCATGGGAAGCTTCGAATCCACCGGCAGTCCGCTCAAGCAAGGCTTCGACCGCTTCCTCGGCGTGACGAGCCAGTGGGTCGCCCACAGCCACTACCCTCCTTACATCCAGGATGACGGCGTGAAAGTCCCGCTGGATAACGGACCCGACGGCACGCCCGGCCACGCGAACTTCCCGGCCGACGCCGACCCGCAGGACCCCAAGGCCTACGCGCCCTTCATCGGCAAGGACTTCTCGAGCGACCGCACCATCGCCGGCGCCGAGGCGTTCATCGCCGCCCATAAGGACAAGCCGTTCTTCCTCTACTACGCCTCCCCTCTCCCGCACGTCGCCCTCCAGGTGCCCGCGGAAGAGCTGAATCAATACGAGGGCGTGATCAAAGAAGACGCCCCCTACGCCCCGAAGAAAGGCGGCTACAGCCCTAACCGCACCCCTCGCACGACCTACGCCGCGATGATCTCGCGTCTCGACAAGGAAGTCGGACGCATCCTCGCCGCGCTCGAGAAGGCCGGCGTGGCCGACAACACGATCATCGTCTTCACCGGCGACAACGGCGCCACGCACGACGCCGGCGGCGCCGACACGAAATACTTCAACTCCGCCGGCGGGCTGAAAGGACTCAAGGGCTCGCTCCACGAAGGCGGCATCCGTGAACCGACCGTCGTCCGCTGGCCCGCCGGAATCAAGGCCGGGACCCGCTCCAACCGGATCTCGGGCTTCGAAGACTGGTTCGCCACCTTCGCCGAGCTCGCCGGCACCAAGCTCCAGCGCGAGCAGGGATGGAGCAGCGAAAGCCTCCTGAGGTCGCTCAAGGGCACCGATGCTCCCCGCACCGCCCCGCTCTACCGTGAGTTCCCTGGCTATGGTGCGCAGCAGGCCATCTGGGACGGCAAGTGGAAGGCGATCCGCACGGACATGGCCAAGAAAGCCCAAGCCAAGAAGCCCATCGTGACCCAGCTGTACGAC
>RDYO01000121.1 GCA_004293385.1 Verrucomicrobiota bacterium | reverse complement strand
CATGCCTGTGGCAGCCGACCAAAGCATCCTCGCCGCCGTGGCGTTCTCCTCCGGAGCCATCGTGGCGTATGCGGTCGCGAAGTGGCGCGAAAACACCCTGGGGGCCGTCCGCGAGGCGCGGCTCCGCTCGGAAGTCGAGCTGGCCCGTCGCGAGGCCACCGTCGAGGCGGCCGAACTGCACGCCCAAGCCGAGGCCGAACAACGGTCCGCGGCCCGGGCCATGGCCGACGCGGAAGCCGCGGCCGCCGCCTCCGCCGAACTCGGGCGCGAGAACGCCCGGCAACGCGACCACCTGCTTCGTGAACTGCAACGGCTGGCCAAGGTCACGCCGGAAGAGGCCCGCGCCCTCCTCCTCGATTACCTCCGGGAAGAGTACGGCGAAGAGGCCCAGCACCTCCGTCGCGGCCTGCTCGACCAGGTCGAACAGGACATCGACGACGAAGCCCGCCGTACGCTGCTGTCGGCGATGCAGCGGCTGACGACCTCCACGACCCAGGATGCGACCGCCCTCTCCGTCTCGTTGCCGAACGAGGACATGAAGGGCCGCCTGATCGGCCGCCTGGCGATGGTTTCCTGCTTCGACCCGGTCCGCCGCGAGATCGCGCGCATCGCGCTGGAACGCATCGTCAAGGACGGCCGCATCTCGCCGGCGCTCATCGAAGACAGCGTCCGCCTCGCCGGCGACGAAGTCGTCAAGCACGCCCGCCGCCTCGGCCGCGACGCCGTGCGCGACCTCGGCCTGCCGCCCATGGACGCCGCCGTCGAGGAACTCCTCGGCCGCCTGCACTTCCGCCTCTCCTCGAATCAGAACACGCTTTCGCACTCCATCGAGGTCGCCCAGCTCTGCGCGATGCTCGCCGCGGAGATCGGCATCGACCCGGTGCCCGCGAAACGCGCCGGCCTGCTGCACGACCTCGGCAAGGCCATCGAAGCCGAAGCCGGCTCGAGCCACGCGCTCGCCGGCGCCGCCCTGCTGCGCCGACTCGGCGAGGACACGCGCGTCGTGAACGCCGTCGCCGCGCACCACCGCGAAGTCCCGGCCGAAAGCTTGTACGCTCCGTTGGTGATGATCGCCGACGCCGCCTCCGGCTCCCGCCCCGGCGCCCGCTCCTCCACTCTCGAGTCCTACGCCCAGCGCGTCCGCCGCCTGGAAGAGATCGCCCTCGCGTTCGAGGGCGTCCGGGAGGCCTACGCCTTCCAGTCCGGCCGCGAACTCCGGGTCATCGTGGACCCGGGCAAGGTCGACGACTTCGGGGCGACCGAACTCGCCCGCCGCCTCCGCCTGAAAGTGGAAGAGACCCTTTCCTACCAAGGTACCGTCAAGATCGTGCTGATTCGTGAACAAAGGTTCACGGAAGAGGCCCGCTGAGGGACTTTCTTGTTGTTAAGGGAGAGGGGGTAGTTATTCACATGGGTTCCGGGAGTCCCTCCCGGGTCATTTCGGCACCCCAAGGAGGTTCGTCCTCCGTCACCAAGGGTCCGACAAACCGCGTCGCCGTTCCACAACGGAGCGGCCGCATCATCCGGTCGGCCACAACGAAGGCCGCCCCAACATAAGCAACATGAGCCAAGAAGAAACCCAGGGCCAGGAGCACGTCTCCGCCCACCAGCCCGCCGCGGACGCAGGCGCCAATGAAGTCCGCACCCCCGCACCCCGCCTCAACGAAGCCAAGCTGGAGTCCGCCCACGCGGAACTCCCTCCGCTCTCCGTGATCGGGGCCTCGTCCGAACCCGCCGCCAAGCCCGGCACCATCACGGCCCCGAAGCAGTTCGGTCGTCGTGGTACGCCCCGTGGCGCCGCTCCCTCCGCCGCCAACGGTCAGGCTGCCCGCCCGGCCATCGGCGTCGTCGAAGACCCGTCGCAGTTGACCGAGAACCTCTCGGGTGACCGCACCCAGTCCGCCGCTCCGGCCCGTGAGGACCGTCCGCGCCGTGAACCGCGCGCCGAAGGCGAACGTGGTCCTCGTCGCGAACCTCGCGAACCGCGTCCGGAAGGCGTCGCCGAAGAAGGCCGCCAGCCCGGCATCCCGCAGGGCGACCGCCCTCGTCGCGAACCCCGCGCCGAAGGTGAACGTGGCCCGCGCCGCGAACCCCGCGAACCGCGCCCCGAAGGCGATCGTCCGCGCTCCGAAGGCGACCGCCCTCGTCGCGATGACCGCCCGCGTCGTGAAGACCGTCCGCGCATCCAGATCGAGCCCGTGGTCATCCCGGTCCAGGCCCCCATCGGCTTCTGGGCTTCGCTGAAGCGCAAACTCGCCACCCTGTTCGGCATCCCCGACAAGGCCGTCTTCGTGCCCTCCTCCCGTCCCTACGCGCCGCGCGGCGAACCCCGCGGCGAACGCTCCGACCGCGGTCATCGCGGCGGCCGTGGTCGCGGAGATTTCCGCGGCGGTTCCCGTGGCGGCCGTGACGGCTCGCGCGGAGGTCGCGGCGAATTCCGCGGCGACCGCGGTCCTCGCAACGGTCCTCGCGAAGGCTGAACATGACGGGGGCGCCAATCGGCGCCCCCGCTTCTTTTCCCTGACATGCTCCAGGTCGCGCGCATCCGCGGTGGTCACGAACTGAAAGGCTCGGTCCGCGCCGCCGGTTCCAAGAACGCCGCGCTGCCGCTGCTCGCCGCCTCGCTCCTCACGGGCGAGACGGTGACGCTGCGCAACGTGCCCGACCTGAGCGATGTCCGCTACATGGCCGAGATCCTCGGCCACCAAGGCGCGACAGTCACGAACCCCGCGCGCGGCGTCTGGACGATCCGCGCCGCGCAGGTCTCGCACCGGACGCCCTACGACCTCGTCCGCAAGATGCGCGCGTCGGTCTGCCTGCTGGGCTCGCTGGTCGGCCGGCTCCGCCAAGCGGAGATGGCCATCCCCGGCGGCTGCGTCATCGGCCCGCGCCCCATCGACCTGCACCTGAAGGGCCTCGAGGCCCTCGGCTGCGTCGTCACCGTCGAAGCCGGCCTGGTGTCGGTCGACGCTTCCCACGCCCGCGGCGCCACGGTCCCCATGGGCGGCCCGATGGGCAGCACGGTGCTCGGCACGGCCAACCTCGTGATGGCCGCCACGCTCACGCCCGGCGTCACCCACATCGAATGCGCCGCGCGTGAACCCGAAGTCGTCGACCTCTGCGCGATGCTCATCCAGATGGGCGCGAAGATCCGCGGTCAGGGCACCAGCGTCATCGAAGTCGAAGGCGTCGCGTCCCTCCATGGCTGCGACCATACGGTCATCGCCGACCGCATCGAGGCCGGTACTTATCTCGTGGCCGGCGCGATCACCGGCGGAGACGTCACGGTCACGCACTGCGAGCCGGCGCACCTCACGGCCTTCCTCGACAAGCTCCGTGAAGCCGGCGTCCAGATCGAAACCGGTCCGGACTTCATCCGCGCCCACGGTCGGCCGACGCGTGCGGTCGAAATCGTCACCGAGCCCTACCCTGGATTCCCCACCGACCTCCAGGCCCAGTTCATGGCCCTCCAGCTCCTCGTCGACGGCCGCAGTCCGATCACCGAGAAGATCTACCCGGCCCGCTTCATGCACGCGGCCGAGCTGCAGCGCATGGGCGCTGAGATCGCGATCGAAGGCGCCACGGCGACCGTCGCCGGCGGCCGCCCGCTTTCCGGCGCGCCGGTGATGGCGTCCGACCTCCGCGCCTCGGCGGCCCTCATCCTGGCCGCCCTGGTCGCCAAGGGAGAGACCTGGGTCCAACGCCTCTACCATCTCGACCGCGGCTACGAACGCTTCGAGGAACGCCTGCGCTCCCTGGGCGCCGACGTCGAACGCCTCCCCGCCTCCGCGTTGCCGAAAGGCTTCGCCGAGGACTGAGGGTTGCCAATTCGCCCCGACCCCGCACCTTGCGCCCATGGCCCGCAAGGATTCGCCCGATGACCCCCAGCCGCCCGCCGGCAAGGAAGCCCTGTCCCGCGCGAACCGCTCGCTCGACGCCGCCCTGCGTCCGCCGAAGCTCGACGACTTCGTCGGCCAGCAGCGCACGGTCGAGCGCCTGCGCGTGATGATCGGCGCCGCGCGCCGCGAAGGCCGCACGCTCGACCACATCCTCCTCCACGGCCCGCCCGGCCTGGGCAAGACGACCCTCGCGATGATCCTCGCCGAAGAGATGGGCCGTCCGATCCGCGTCACCTCGGGACCGGTGGTCGAGAAGGCCTCCGATCTCGCGGGCCTGCTCACGAGCCTGCAGGAAGGCGACCTGCTCTTCGTCGACGAGATCCACCGCATCCCGAAGACGGTCGAGGAGTTCCTCTACTCGGCGATGGAGGACTTCCGCATCGACATCATGATCGACCAGGGCCCGAACGCCCGCAGCGTCCGCCTCGACCTGCCGAAGTTCACGCTGGTCGGCGCGACGACCCGCACGGGCCTGCTCACCGCCCCGCTCCGCAGCCGCTTCACGCTGCAGACGCGCCTCGACTACTACACGCGCGAACAGCTGCTCAGCATCGTGCGACGCAACGCCGCGCTGCTCAGCCTCGACATCGACCAAGGCGGCGCCGACGAGATCGCCCGCCGCGCCCGCGGCACGCCCCGCATCGTCAACAACCTCCTGCGCTTCACGCGCGACTACGCCCTCGAACGCGCCGGCGGCAAGGCGAACGCCGCCGTCACCGCCGCGGCCCTCGAACTCCTTGAGATCGACCAGCACGGCCTCGACGACATGGACCACCGCTTCCTGCGCGCGATGGCCGAGAAGCATAACGGCGGCCCGGTCGGCCTCAGCAGCATCGGCGCCGCCATCGGCGAGGACGCCCACACGCTCGAGGAAGTCCACGAGCCGTTCCTGGTGCAGGAAGGCTACGTCGTCCGCACCCCGCAAGGGCGCGTCCTGGCCCCGAAAGGCTGGCTGGCCGTGGGCCTGCAGCCGCCTTCGTTCTGAGGACGGCGTTCTGACGCTGGACAACGGCGTTTTCCCTCGGCTAAGGTCGACCCCACAAAGCCATGGCAAAACGTTGGGTCATCAAGCTCGGTTCCGGCCTCCTCACCCGCAAGGACGGCAAGGTCGACCGCGTCCAGATCGGCCGCATCGTCGATCAGGTCGCCGGCCTGCATAAGCGCGGCATCCAGGTCGTGCTGGTCACCTCCGGCGCCGTCGCCGCGGGCATGACCGCCATGGGCCTCGAGAAACGCCCGAAGGAAGCCCGCGAACTCCAGGCCTGCGCCACCGTCGGCCAGCCGGAACTGATGTCGGAATACGGCAAGCACCTCCGCCGCCACAAGCTGCTGGGTTCGCAGATGCTGCTGACCTACTGGGACCTCGACAGCCGCGCCTGCACGCGCAACGCCCGCGCGACGCTGGACCTCCTCCTTTCCCGCAAGCGCTTCGTCCCGATCATCAACGAGAACGACGCCATCGCCGACGAAGAGATCAAGGTCGGCGACAACGACCGTCTCTCCGCCCACGTCGCCGCCCTCGTCGGCGCCGACCTGCTCGTCATCCTTTCCGGCATCCAGGGCCTGATGACGAAGTCCGACGGCACCGGCGACCTCATCCCTTCCGTCCGCAAGATCGACGACTCCGTGCGCGCCCTCGCCGGCGGCGCGGGCTCCGAACGCAACGTCGGCGGGATGGTCACGAAGCTGCTCGCCGCGGAGATCGCGGCCGAAGGCGGCGTCGACACGATCATCGCCAGCGGCCGTCGCGAGAAGGTCCTGCTCGAACTCGCCGACGGCCAGAAGCTCGGCACGCGCTTCTCGCTGAAGAAGAAATGAGCGACCTCCTCCAGCGCGTGACGGAGATCGCCCGCACGGCCAAGAAGGCCTCGCGCGCCCTCGCCCTCGCCCCGACCGCCGTCCGCGACGCCGCCCTGCGTGCCGCCGCCCAAGCGCTCCGCGCCGACGAAGCCGCCATCCTCGAGGCCAACGTCAAGGACCTCGCCGCCGCCAAGGCCAAAGGCCTCACGGCGGCGATGACCGACCGTCTCCGGCTCGACCACGCCCGCCTCGAGGATATCGCGGTCGCCTGCGAAGCGGTCGCGAAGCTCCCTGACCCGGTCGGCGAAGTCACCGAGGATTGGACGCGCCCCAACGGCCTGCGCATCGTCCGTCGCCGCGTCCCGATCGGCCTCGTCGCCATCATCTTCGAATCGCGCCCGAACGTCACCGTCGACGCCGCCGCCCTCTGCCTGAAGTCCGGCAACGGTTGCGTGCTCCGCGGCGGCAGCGAAGCGATCCACACGAACATCGCGCTGTCCAAGTCGTTCGCGACCGGCCTCCGCGCCGCCGGCCTGCCCGCCGAAGCCGTCACGCTCCTGCCCTTCACCGACCGCGAAGCGGTGCCTGCCCTCGGCTCCCTCCGCGGCATCGTCGACATCATCGTCCCCCGCGGCGGCCCCGGCCTCATCGAGGCGGTGGTCAATTCCGCCAAGGTCCCCGTCATCAAGCACGACGCCGGCATCTGCCACGTCTACGTCCACGCGCAGGCCGACCTCGCGATGGCCGAGCAGATCGTGCTCAACGCGAAGTGCCAGCGCCCCAGCGCCTGCAACGCCCTCGAGACGCTGCTCGTCGACGCCGCCGTCGCCCAGAAATTCCTCCCGCAGATGGCCGCCGCCCTCTCGGCCAAGCAGACCGAGGTCCGCGCCTGCGCCCAGTCGCGGCCGCTGATGCCCGGCGCCCAGGCGGCCACGGAACAGGATTTCCGCACCGAACACCTCGGACTCATCCTCAACGTGAAGATCGTCGCCGGCCTCGCCGAGGCGGTCGCCCACGTCGAGGAGTACGGCTCGCACCACTCCGACGCCATCATCACGGCCGACGAGTCCGCCGCCCGCGCCTTCCTCGCCCAGATCGACAGTGCCTGCGTCTATTGGAACGCCAGCACCCGCTTCACCGACGGCGGCGAGTTCGGCTTCGGGGCCGAAGTGGGCATCTCCACGGACCGTCTGCACGCCCGTGGACCCATGGGGATCCGCGAATTGACCACCTGGAAGTTCGAAATCGTGGGCCAGGGCCAGGTTCGGGG
>RDYO01000120.1 GCA_004293385.1 Verrucomicrobiota bacterium | reverse complement strand
TGGACATGGGCTCGCTCATCGCCGGCGCGAAGTACCGCGGCGAGTTCGAAGAACGCCTCAAGGCCGTGCTCAACGAGGTTAAGTCCGCCGAGGGCGGCATCCTGCTCTTCATCGACGAGATGCACACCCTCGTCGGGGCCGGCAAGGCCGACGGCGCGATGGACGCCGCCAATCTCCTCAAGCCCATGCTGGCCCGCGGCGAGCTCCATTGCATCGGCGCCACCACGCTCAAGGAGTTCCGCGAGCACGTGGAGAAGGACCCCGCGCTCGAGCGTCGCTTCCAGCAGGTGCTGGTCGATCCGCCCAGCGTGCCCGACACGGTCTCGATCCTGCGCGGACTCAAGGAACGCTTCGAGGTGCACCATGGCGTGCGCATCGAGGACGCCGCGCTCGTCGAGGCGGCCACGCTCTCCGACCGCTACATCACCGCGCGCTTCCTGCCCGACAAGGCCATCGACCTCATCGACGAGGCCTGCGCCCAGATCCGCACCGAGATCGACAGCGTGCCCCAGGAGCTCGACGCCCTCAACCGCCGCGTGCTCCAGCTCGAGGTCGAGGAATCCGCTTTGAAGAACGAGAAGGACGAAGCCTCCAAGGCCCGTCTCGCCGTGCTCCGCAAGGAACTCGGCGCCGCCCGTGAGGAGCAGACCGCCTTCCGCGCCCGCTGGGTCGCCGACAAGGAGGCCGTGACCAAGGTCCGCTCTTCCCGCGCCCAGCTCGAGGACGCCAAGGCCGCGATGGCCAAGGCCGAGCGTGCCGGCAAGCTGGAGGAAGTCGCCAAACTCCGCTATGGCAGCATTCCTGAGCTCGAGAAGGAGGTCGCCAAGCTCGAAGGGACCGCGAAGTCGGCCACGGGTCTCTTCCGCGAGACCGTCACGCCCGAAGAGGTCGCCGAAGTCGTGGCCCGCTGGACCGGCGTGCCCGTGAGCAAGCTGCTCGAAGGCGAGCGCCAGAAGATCCTGCGTCTGCCTGATAATCTGAAGGCCCGCGTCGTGGGGCAGGACGAGGCCGTGCGCGTCGTCGCCGAAGCCGTCCAGCGCTCCCGCGCCGGCGTGCAGGATCCGCGCCGCCCCGTCGGCTCGTTCCTCTTCCTCGGCCCCACCGGCGTCGGCAAGACCGAGCTCGCCAAGGCGCTCGCGACCGAACTCTTCGACAGCGAGAAGTCGATGATCCGCATCGATATGTCCGAGTACATGGAGAAGCATGCCGTCTCGCGTCTCGTCGGCGCGCCTCCCGGTTACGTCGGCCACGAGGAAGGCGGCCAGCTCACCGAGGCCCTCCGCCGTCACCCTTACGCCGTCGTCCTCCTGGACGAGGTCGAGAAGGCGCACCCCGAGGTCTTCAATATCCTGCTCCAGGTCCTGGATGACGGTCGCCTGACCGATTCGCAGGGCCGCACCGTGGATTGCCGCAACGCGATCTTCATCATGACCTCGAACATCGGCAGCCGGCACATCGCCGAGCACGCCGGTTTCGGCCTCACGGACAGCGTCCGCGAATCCGTCATGGCGGACCTCCGTGCTCACTTCCGTCCCGAGTTCCTGAACCGCATCGACGACATCGCGCTTTTCAGTCCCCTCGGACCCGAGCAGGTCGCCGCCATCGCGGCCATCATGCTGCGCGGCCTCAACGACCGCCTCGCCGTCAAGCGCATCCGCCTCGACTTCGACCAGGCCGCCTTGGCCCTGATCGCCGAGAAGGGCTTCGACCCCGTGTACGGAGCGCGCCCCCTGCGCCGCTACCTCCAGCGTGAGGTCGAGACCTCGCTCGCCAAGGCCATGCTCGCCGGCGAAATCCCCGACGGCAGCCTCGTCCGCGTCAAGCGGGCTAAGGACGCCCTCGGGTTCGAGGTCAAGGCCGGCGGGTTTTCGGATTGAAGGAAGCCGCCGGCCGAGGGAGTCTCGGCCCATGACCGCTACGCGCATCCGCTGCGGGGTGGCCGGCACGGGTTCGCTCGGCCAGCACCACGCCCGCATCTATTCGACCCTGCCCGGCGCCGAGCTCGCCGGCATCTTCGAGCCGAACGACGCCCGGGCGGCCGAGATCTGCGCCAAGCATAACTGCCGCCGCTTCCTCACCCTCGACGAGATGGCGGCCAGCTGCGACGCCGTCAGCGTCGTCGTCCCGACCAACCATCACGCCGCGGTGGCGCTCCCGCTCCTCGCCAAGGGCGTGCACCTTCTCATCGAGAAGCCCATCTGCGTCACCCTCGAGGAGGCCGCCCAGATCCTCGACGCCGCCGCCAAGGCCGACCGCATCGTCCAGGTCGGTCACATCGAGCATTACAATCCGGTGATGTCGTACCTCGAAAAGGCCGTCACCGACGCCCGTTACATCACCGCCGAGCGCCTGGCGCCCTTCACCCCGCGCGGTACCGAGGTCGGCGTCGTGCTGGACCTGATGATCCACGACATCGGCATCGTCCTCCAGCTGGCCAACTCCCCCGTCGAGCGCATCGACGCCGTCGGCGTGTCGGTCGTGACCAAGACCGAGGATATCGCCAACGCCCGCATCGCGTTCAAGAACGGTTGCGTCGCCAATCTCAGCGCCAGTCGCGTCTCGCTGAAGAAGAACCGCGAGATCCGCGTCTTCCAGACCGGCGGCTACCTCTCCATCGACTTCATGGGCCAGAAGGGCCACACCGTGCGCGTCGACCCGACCGCCGAAGGCGGCTTCGCCAAGGAGGAGATCCCGATCGAGAAGGGCGAGCCCCTGGCCATCGAGCTCGCCTCATTCACTGCGTGCGTCCGCGATCGCAAGAGCCCGAAGGTCAGCGGCGAACTCGGCCGGACCGCCCTGGCGGTCGCCATCCAGATCACCGAACAGATCCGCGCCGGCATGGCGCGCAAATGAGCGCGTTCCCGGCCATCCCGGCGAGCTTCGACCGTCCCCGCGGGGGCGAGGTCGACGTCCTCGTCGTGGCCGGCGAACATTCCGGCGACCAGCACGCCGCCAAGGTCGTCGCGGACTTGCTCGCGGCGCGTCCCGGCCTGCGCATCGCCGCTTTCGGCGGACCGCAGCTCCGCGCCGCCGGCGCCCAGCTGCTCTTCGACATGACGACGTTCTCGGCCGTGGGCATCGTCGAGATCCTGTCGGCTTACCCGTTCTATCGCCGGCTCTTCGGCCGCATGGTCACGTGGACCAAGCAGTGGAAGCCTAAGGTCGTGGTCCTCGTCGACTATCCGGGGCTCAACCTCCGGCTCGCGAACGAACTGCGCAAGGCAGGCCTTTCCCGGGCGGGTTTCGGCGAGACCGCGGTGATCCAATACGTCAGCCCGCAGCTCTGGGCTTGGAAGCCGAAGCGCCGTTTCACCATGGCCCGCGACCTCGACGGCGTCGGCACCATCTTTCCGTTCGAGCCCGCCTGCTACGCCGACACCAAGCTCGACGCACGCTTCGTCGGCCATCCCTTCGCGGAGAAGGAGCATGTCCCCGGCCTGAGGCATGACCCGGATGGTCCCGTGCTGCTCCTTCCGGGCAGCCGACCCAAGCCCGTCCGGAAGATCTTCCCGGCCTTGGTCGAGGCCTTCGCGCTTTTCCGCCGCGACCATCCCAAGCGTCGCGCTCTCGTCCTGCACACCGGCGGAGAGGTGCATGCCGAGCTTTATCGCCTGCTCGCCGAGTATGGCGAGGAAGCCAAGGGCATCGACCTGCGGCCCGTCTCCGAAGGTCCTGCGGCCGGTTGCGCCGCGCTGGTCAGCTCGGGCACCATGTCGCTCACCGTCGCGCTGGCCGGCATCCCGGGCGCCGTCGTCTATCGGGCCAATCCGCTGACCTGGGTGATGGGCCGTTACCTCATCGCGGGACGCGTCGATCATCTCGGCATCGCGAATATCCTCCTTAATCGTCAGGCTTGGCCGGAATACCTGCAAGGCGCCTGCGAGCCCGCCGCGCTCGCCGCCCGTCTGCAGGCCTGCGTCGAAGGATCCGAGCCGCGTGCGCAGGCGGTCGCGGATGCCGCCGAGCTCCACGGACTGCTGTCCGCCAAGTCCGGCTCTACTCCCGCGGAGTGGGTCGCCTCGTATCTTCCGAAGGAAATCCGCCCATGAAGATCGCCATACTGGGTTGCGGCTATGTCGGCGCCGAATTCGCCCGTCAGGCGAAAGCGGCCGGACATGACATCCTCGGCGTCGTCCGTTCCGAGGCCTCTCGCGACAAACTGCGCGGGGAGGGCATCACCGCGGAAGCCTTCGACCTTCAGGCCGGCGACTGGGCTTTGTTACCGAAGCAGTTTGACGCCGTCGTCTACGCCGCGAGCACCGGCGGCGGCGGCCCGGAAGCCTATGCGCTGGCCTACGATGTCGGCGTGAAGCGCGCGCTCGTCTGGGCCCGCGCGGTCGGCGCGCAGACCTTCGTCTTCACCAGTTCCACCGGCGTGTATCGTCAGGACGACGGACGCATCGTGGACGAAGAGAGCATGGTCGGCGGGGCCCCGACCGCGGATGCGATCCTCGGCGGCGAACGGGCTGTGTTGTCGTCCGGTTTCGCCAAGGCGCGCGTGTTGCGTTTCGGCGGACTCTACGGCCCCGGCCGTCATCATATGGTCGACCAGCTGCGGCGCGGCGACCACGTCATCGGCGGACGCGTCGACCATTACATCAATTACCTGCACCGTGATGACGCGGCTTCGTCGCTGCTCGCCGCGGTCGTCGCGGGACCAGCCGGCGCGCGGGTCTACAATGTCGGCGATGGTCACCCCGTGACGAAGGAAGGGCTGGCCTGTTGGATCGCGGAACGCCTCGGTCAGCCGGCGCCCGTCTTCGATCCGAACGCCCCGGCGGGTCCCCGGGTGGCGAAAGGCGGCCGGACGCAGCCCAGCCGGATCGTGGCGACCGGCCGGATTCGCTCGGAGTTGGGCTGGAGGCCTGCTTTTTCAGACGTTTTCGCCGGATTAGCCCCTTTTCTGGGCTAAGTAACCCATAGGGGTGTTGCGGGGTCTTACCCCGTTAGCCACGAAACCGTAACAATCGCATGAGAGGATGCCGTCGCATTCGCACCTTCTCATGAACCACCGCATCAAGCAGTTCCTCGTTGCCGCCGCCTCCCTCGGTTGTGCACTCACCGCTTCCGCCGCCGAGCGGAACCCCGCCCTCGACCTCTTGGTCAAGAAGGGGATCATCACCGCCGAGGAGCGCGCCCAGGCTCTTGAGCAGGCCGCCATCGTCAACCTCCGCTCCGGCCCCAAGGAAGCTGCTTGGTATGAGAAGCTCTCCATCGACGGCTACACCCAGGTTCGCCACACCGAGCAGATGAACGATGCGGCCTATCTGACCGGTGGTCTCCCGGCCGACCGTTCCGTCGACCCGAATCAGTCTCTGATCATCCGCCGAGGCCGCTTCAAGCTCGCCGGTGATTTCGGCCGCGTCTACCTCTACACCCAGTGGGACGTCGCCGCCAGCGTCGACTCCGGTACCTCCCGTAATTTCGGCCTGCAGACCCGCGACATCTACGCCGACATCGCCCTCGATGAGTCCAAGGAGCATCGCGTCCGCGTCGGCGTCTCCAAGGTGCCTTACGGTTTCGTCAACCTCCAGTCCTCTCAGAACCGACTCCAGATGGAGCGTCCGGAAGCCCTTAATTCCGCGGTCGAAGGCGAACGCGACCAGGGCATCTACTACATGTACGCCAACACCGAGGATCGCGCCCTCTTCAAGAGCCTCGTCAAGGATGGCCTCAAGGGTTCCGGCGACTACGGCGTCTTCACCGCCGGCTTCTATAGCGGTGCCGGCCTCAATCGCGCCGACAACAATGGCGAAGTCCATAGCGTCGTCCGCTTCAGCAAGCCTTGGGTCGCCGCCAGCGGTCAGACCTACGAAGCGGGAGTCGGTGCTTATGCCGGTCGCTTCAAGGTGACCACGGCTGCTACTAATTCCGAAAACAGCGTCACCATCCCCGGTGGCACCTCGCTTACCACCCTCACGCAAAACATCAATAACGTCGACCGTCGCGATCTTGCCGACGGTTTCGTCGACCGCCGCGCCTCCGCTCACTTCATCATGTATCCCCAGCCTTGGGGCATCGAAGCGGAGTGGACGACCGGACAGGGTCCGCAGCTGACTGATGACCGGCTTTCCATCACGACTCAGAGCCTCCAGGGTGGCTACATCATGGTCAACTACCGCCACAAGTACGGCGAGCAGTCTGAGCTCATCCCCTACGTCCGCTGGAACTACTTCGACGGCGCCCGCAAGTTCGCCACCAACGCGCCCAAGATGGTCGTCAACGAACTCGACATCGGTTTCGAGTGGCAGTGGCGCAAGGAAGTCGAGCTCCAGCTCCAGTACACCCTTGCCGACGAGCGCTCGAACACCAGCACCGCGAATCCGGCGATCATCTCCGCATCCCGTCGTCTGGCGCTCCAGCTCCAGTTCAACTACTGAGTCGGTTTTCCGACGGATGTGCTTCGAGGGCCGGCTGGGCAGCCGGCCCT
>RDYO01000119.1 GCA_004293385.1 Verrucomicrobiota bacterium | reverse complement strand
TCGGCGATGTTGCCGCCTTCGCCGTTGAGGATGTGGTTACGGTTGAAGGCCGTGGCGATTTTCTGGTCGAGGGTCGCGTTCGGGAGCAGGTCGCCCGCGAGCATCTCGGTGCTGAGCTGGTCGAACGGCTTGTCGGCGTTGAGGTTCTTCACGAGCCAGTCGCGCCAGACCCACTGGAAGGTGTCGCCGTCCTGCTGGCAGCCGTTGCTGTCCGCATAGCGCGAGGCGTCGAGCCAGGGCAGGACCATGCGCTCGCCGTAGTGCGGCGAGGCCATCAGGCGGTCGACCTGCTTCACGTAGGCGTCGGGGGAATTATCGGCGAGGAAGGCGGCGGTCTCTTCCGGCGTGGGCGGCAGTCCGGTGAGGTCGAGCGAGAGGCGACGCAGCAGCGTGGCCTTGGGAGCTTCCGGCGAAAGGGTCAGGCCGACCTTGGCGAGCTTCTCGGCCACGAAGGCGTCGACGGGGTTCTTCTCGCCGTTGGCGGGCAGGGCGGGGCGGACCGGCGTCACGTAAGCCCAGTGCTCCTTATACTCCGCGCCTTCGGCGACCCAACGCTTCAGGATCTCCTTCTGCGCGGGGGTGATCGTGCGGTGGGAATCCGGCGGCGGCATCACTTCGTCGGAGTCGGTGGAGGACAGGCGCTGGATGAGGTCGCTCGCCTCGGGGTTGCCCGGGACGAAGGCCTTGTGCGCGAGGGCGTCGGCGCGGACGTCGAGGCGCAGCTTGGCCTTGCGCTTGTTGCCGTCGGGACCGTGGCAGTAGAAACAGTTCTCGGAGAGGATCGGGCGGACGTCTTCGTTGTAGTCCACCTTCGCGCCGAAGGCGGGCAGGGCGGCGAGGAGCGCGGCGAGGATGGGGCTGATCCGGGGCATGGGGAATATTTTAACAGGTGAAGCCCGTCCAAGGAATGGTCGGGGGCGATAGGTGGGTTGTAGAATACGACCACCTGTCGAGGAGGGGCGTTAGCATCTTTGAGACAGCCGTGCCGACGGGTGGTTTCAACCATGGTTTGCGTCCCGGTTTCTCGGCGACGGATTATCGCAGTAAATCGGCGGAAACGTGCATCCGACTTGCTTTGGGGTTGCTGGCTTGGTCGGGACGGGTGTCATTCGACCTAGTGCGCCTCCTGGACCGCTATATCCTCGCCGAATGGGCCAAGGTCTTCGCCTTGGCCTTGCTGAGTTTCGTGGGCCTGATGCTGCTCTCGGACGGATATAACCGGATTCCCGAGTTCCTGGCTCTCGACGCCGGCTGGGGGACGATCATCGCCTATCTCCTGCTCGGGCTGGTCCGGAATCTATCCCTGCTCATTCCGATCTCCCTCCTGATCTCGGTCATCTTCGTCCTGGCGACCATGAATCGGAACCAGGAGATCGCCGCCGCCCGCGCCGCCGGCATCGGCATGGGCCGCCTGACCGCCCCGCTCTGGGCCGTGGGCGGCCTGCTCGCCGGCCTGCTGGCGCTCCTCAACGCCGTGCTCGTGCCCGACGCGTTGGAGACCATGAACGCCCTCCAGGAGGAAGCCCAGTTCGCCGCGCTCAAGGCGAAGGGCGGCAACGCCATCCCCCGCGGTCAGGCCTCTTCGGTCTCCTTCGAGAACTCCAAGGCCCGCCGGCTCTGGCTCATCTCCAACCTCGGCCTCAGCACCGGTCAGGCCTTCGAGGTCGTCGTGCACGCCTTCGATGCGAACCAGCGCGAGGTCCGCCGTATCTCCGCCCGCTTCGCCGAATTCCGCAAGACCCCGCAGGGCTGGCGCTGGACCTTCCGCGAAGGCCGCGACCTCCGCTTCGATCCGGCCACCGGCTCCCTGATGGCCCAGCCCCGCTTCCAGGAACTCACGCCCGATTTCAACGACGACCCTGAGGTGATGTTCTATTCCACGAAGGAGCCGGCCAAGCTCTCGCTCCGCGAAGTCTCCCGTTTCGTCGACCAAGCCGGTTTCAATCCCGGCGGCCCCAACGCCGCCTACGCGATGCGCTATCACGCCATCCTGTCCGCCCCGGCCATCTGCCTCATCGTCATCGCCGTCGCCATCCCGTTCTCGGTGGTGCCCGGCCGCATCAGCCCGATGGTGGGCGTCGCCAAGACCTTCGGCCTTTTCCTCGGCTTCTACTTCCTCACTTCGTTCTGCGCCGCCTTCGGCGAGAGCGGCGCCCTGCCTCCGATGGTGGCGGCGTGGATCCCGGCCACGCTCGTCGCGTGCTGGGCTTTCCCGAAGCTGAAGTCCGTCAATTGATCCATGCTTAGAGCCATTCGTATCCGCCCCGGACGTCCCGTGCGCGCACTCCGGGGACACCCCTGGGCCTTCCTCGGCGAAGTCGAGTTCGTCGGCGAGCCGCCGGTCGACGGCGACTGCGTCGAACTGACCGACCTCAAAGGCCGCTGCCTCGGCGCCGGCCTCTGGAACGGCAAGTCCCAGATCGCCTGGCGTCGCTACTCGCGCCGCCCGATCACCCTCGACGGTCCGCTGCTCGAAGAACTCGTCACCGCTTCGGTCAACCGCCGCGCCGGCAAGCCGGTGTGCCGTCTGATCTGGTCCGAGGCCGACAGCCTTCCGGGTCTCGTGGTCGACCGCTACAACGACCTCATCACGATTCAGGCGCTGACCTGCGGCATCGACCGCCGCTTGGCCACGATCATCGACGTCCTGCAGCGCCTGCTGAAGCCGCGCGAGATCGTCCTGCGCAACGACGCCGCGACGCGTAAGCTCGAAGGTCTCCGCCAGGAGATCCGCACCGTCTCGGGCAAGCCGCTCGAGCCCGCCTGGATGGAAGTCGGCGGCGTGCAGGTGCTCATCGACCTCATGGGCGGCCAGAAGACCGGCACCTACCTCGACCAGCTCGACCAGCATCAGCACGTCGCGAAGCTAGCCAAGGGCCGTCGCGTGCTCGACGCCTTCTGCAATCAGGGCGGCTTCGGCCTCGCCTGCGCCAAGGCCGGCGCGACCAGCGTGCTCGGTCTCGACCAGTCCGAGGACGCCATCGCCGCCGCTCGTTCGGCCGCCGAGCGTAACGGCCTCAGCGCCTCGTTCGAAGTCGCCAACGTCTTCGACTGGTTCACCGAGCACCGTGAAGCCTCCTTCGACCTCATCATCCTCGATCCGCCGCCCTTCGCCCGCAGCAAGGACGCCGTCGACGGCGCCCTCCGCGGTTACAAGGAGCTTAACCTCCGCGCGCTCCGCCTGCTCGCCCCCGGCGGCATCCTCGCGACCTATTCCTGTTCGCACCGCGTCTCGGAAGAGATGTACCTCGAGGTCATCGAAGCCGCCGCGTCGGACGCCCGTCGCGAGGCCGTGGTCCTGGAACGTACGTCACAGCCGGCGGATCACCCGGTGCTGTTGAACTTCCCCGAGAGCCGTTACCTCAAGGGCTTCATCATCGAGATTCGGGCTTAACTCCCGGACCGCTTCCGCTTTCATCGCGTCATGATCGTCTCCCTCCGCGGCAAACTCATCGAAGCCGGCGTCCTGCGCGTCGTCATCGAGTCGTCGGGCGTGGGTTACGAGGTCAACGTGCCCGTCACGACCGCGGAGCGCCTGCCGAAGCTCGGCGCGGAAGTCTTCCTGCTCGTCCATCACGTCTTCCGCGAGGACGGCCAGGCACTCTACGGCTTCGCCGTCGCCGAGGAACGCGAGTTCTTCAAGCTCCTCGTCGAGAAGGTGTCCGGCGTCGGCCCCAAGATGGCGTTGAACATCCTTAGCCGCCTCGCGTTGCCGATCCTGCGCGACGCCATCATCCGTGGCGACGTCGCGCTGCTTTCCCAGTGTCCCGGCGTCGGCAAGAAGACCGCCGAACGTCTCGTCATGGAGCTGAAGGATAAGGTCGGCCTCGATGGCCCCGGCGCCGCTCCTGCGGCCGCCGCGACCATCGTCGCCGCCCAGCCCACGCCCGCGACGGACGCCGTCGCCGCGCTCATCGCGCTTGGCTTCAAGGCTCCCGACGCCGATAAGGGCGTCCGCGCCGCGCTCACGAAGCTCGGCGCCGGCGCCACCGCGGATCAGTTGGTGAAAGCGGCGCTCGGGCGCTGAGCGCCCAAGCGAGGGGACATGCTGGCACGGTGACACGTGGGCACGGGGGTCACACGCACGGAGGACTGAGGTGAGGACTGCGTAGAGGGCTGAGTGGAGGACTGAATGGATTAGAGGCAGGGCCCTCACTTTGAGTTCCCAACCGCCAAAACCTTTAATGGGTAGGGTCGGGACCGTGTCACGACATAGCGGCCGCCGAATGGTGGCCGAGGGTAGGGGTGTGGCTACGCCGCGCCCTCCGAGGAGGAGTGCACGATGAATCGTGCCCCTAACCGATGCAGTTCATCCCGCCCCCGAGACAAAGCAGCTAGGGCAGCACGCGGTGCTGCCCTTACCTCGATACAGCTAGGTCGGCACGCGGGCAAGTGGGCATGGGGAAATGCATCGCCCCTTGTCACCGTGTCACCGTGCCAGCTTGCCCCCTAACCTTTCACTTCAACCCCAACACATCTTCCATCCCGTACAGGCCGGCGGGCTGGCTCTTGAGCCAGCGGGCGGCGCGGACGGCGCCACGCGCGAAGATCTCGCGGTTGGAAGCCTTGTGCGTGAGTTCGAGGCGTTCGCCTTCGGCGGCGAAGAGGACGGTGTGGTCGCCCACGACGTCGCCGCCGCGGATGGCGTGCACGCCGATCTCATCGAGCGGGCGTTCGCCGACCAGGCCGTCGCGGCCGTGCTTGAGGGCTTCCTTGGCGAGCTGGCGCTCTTCGAGGAGGATCTTGAGGAGCGTCTCGGCGGTGCCGGAGGGCGCGTCCTTCTTGAGGCGGTGGTGCATCTCGAGCACCTCGACGTCCCAGCGGCCGGCGTCGGCGAGCGAGCGGGCCGCCTGGCGGACGAGGGCGTTGAGCAGCGTGACGCCGACGGAGTAGTTGCCGGCCCAGACGACCGGGAGGCCCTTGATGGCGGCGGTGATCGCGGTCTTCTCTTCGGCGGTGTGGCCGGTGGTGCCGATCACGAGCGGCTTCTTATGCTGCGCGCAGAGCTGCGCGACGGCGAGGGTCGCGGAGTGGAAGGAGAAGTCGATGACCACGTCGGCCGCGCCGATGTGCGCGGCGAGATTGTCGCCCTGGTCGACGCCGGCGGCGATGACGGCCTTCTCGGAGGCGGCCACGTTGGCGATGGCGAGGCCCATGCGGCCCTTGGCGCCGTTGAGGAGGATGCGGATAGGCTGGCTCATCGGAGGGAGGCGAGGGTGGCGTCGGCGACCTTCTCGACGAGGAGGCGGTTGGCCTCGGACATCTCGCAGAGGGGCAGGCGGACTTCGTCCGAACGGATGATGCCGGCGCGCATCATGCAATGCTTCACGGGCACCGGGTTGGGTTCGACGAAGAGGGTCTTGAAGATCTCGGCGAGCTGGTCGTGCAGGACCTTGGCTTCGGCGAACTGCTTCGTGCGCGCGAGCTTGGCGAGTTTGGCCACCGGGCCGGGGATGAGGTTCGACGCGACGGAGATGATGCCTTGGGCGCCGACTTCGGCGAAGGGCAGGGTCAGGGAGTCGTCGCCGCTGAGGACGATGAATTCCGGGTCGGCTTCGCGCACGAGGCGCGCCGCCTTCTCGACCTGGCCGCCGGCTTCCTTGATGCCGATGATGTTCGGATACTTCTTCCGGAGGCGCAGGGTGGTCTCGACGGTGATCTCGATGCCGCAGCGGCCCGGGATGGAGTAGAGGATGATCGGATTGGCGGTGGCTTCGGCGAGGACCGCGAAGTGGCGGTACAGGCCTTCCTGGCTGGGCTTGTTGTAATACGGAGCGACGAGCAGGAAGGCGTCGGCGCCGGCTTCGTCGGCGCGCTGGGTCAGGTCGAGGGCTTCGGTCGTGGCGTTGGAGCCCGTGCCGGCCATGACCGGGACGCGGCCGGCGGCGAACTCGACCGTCTTGCGGATGACTTCGATGTGCTCGTCGTAATCCAGGGTGGGGGACTCGCCCGTGGTGCCGACGGCGACCAGGCCGTCGATGCCGTCCTTGATCTGGAATTCGACCAGCTTCTTAAGGTCATCCCAGGCCACCGCTCCGTTGAGGAAGGGGGTGACCAAGGCCGTGTGGGCTCCCACGAAAGCGCGGGGGCCGAAAGGACGGCGGGAAGGGCTGGAACCGGTCGAGGACATTGCGGCGTGAAGTGACCTCCGAACCAACCGCCCCGTGACGAAAGAGACAAACCCAAAAACCCCGCCGAGCGGGCCTGACCCTGCTTAAGGGGCCGGGCCGACGAGGATTCGGTCGTTTTCCGTGTCCGTCACGTAGAGCCGTCCGTCGGGTCCGATGCGGGCGCCATGCGGGCGGTTGAGCTGCGTGCCGGCCCAATCCGCGCCGACCGCGGAGCCCTTCTTGCCGTTGCCGACGATCGTACGGATCGTCTGCTTGATCGGGTCGAAGAGGCGCAGGCAATGATTCTCCGTGTCGAGGATGAGCACGTTGCCCTTGGCGTCCAT
>RDYO01000118.1 GCA_004293385.1 Verrucomicrobiota bacterium | reverse complement strand
CAGGTTCGGCGTCGGGATCTCGCCGCCGTAGGCGCCGAGGTCCGAGTAACCGAGGTCGTCCGCGAGGATGACCAGCACGTTCGGCCTTTCCGCCGCGCCGAGCGCGAGCGCGCACGTCGTCAGGAGCAGGCGGAAAATCATGGGCTCGTGACGGCGAGGCCGGTGACGACGCCCTGGAGCGCGACCGGCTTGGCGTAAGTCCCCACGGACTTGCCGTTGTCGTGTCCGACGCAGAAATCTTCGGCGGGCTGACGCGGCAGGACGCCCTTGGCCTTGCCGGTGACGGCGTCCTGACCGGCGACGACGAGCTTCATCGCGCCGTCGGCGGCGAGGCTGGCGGTGACGGTGAACGATCCTTTGACCTCGGCGGACGAAAGGATCTCGACGACTTCGTCCGCACCATGGCGGACGGCGAACGCGACGCGGCCGCCCTTGAGATAAACCGCATGACCGATGAGCCCGCCCTGCGCGACGATCGCGGCGTCGCGTTGCGCGGTGTCGACGGTGACGGCTAGGGTGAAGGCGCGCTGGCCGACCTGCGGGGCGGCGGCGGAAACGACCGTATCGCCGGCCTTGGCCTGCGCGAGCGTGACGGGCTTGGCGGCCGGAGTCTTCGCCGCCGCCTTACCAGCGCCCTTCTTCGCCGCCGGCTTCTTGTCATCGGCTTTCTTCACGTCGTTGGGCACGTAATCGACCGTCGGATAAAGCGTCTTCGCGCCCTTCACTTCGCCGGCGGGACGACGCGCGGTCGGGGTCTTGCCGCCGATCTCCGCCGCCATCTTGTCGGCGAGCGCCTTCAGTTTCGCGACGACTTCCGGATGCTGCGCGGCGACGTCGGTCTGCTCGCCGATCTCGGCGTCGAGGTCGTAAAGACGTAGGCCGGGCGCGGTCTTGGGGGCCTGCTTGCCCATGCCCTCAGGCTGCGGGGAGAGCGCCAGCTTCCAGCGGCCCTGACGGACGGCTTGGAGATCGTATGAAGCGAAATAATAATGCGCTTCACGCGCGGACTCCTTCGACTGACCGAGGAGGATCGGCGTGATGTCACGTCCGTCGATCACCGGCGTCGCGGGGACGGAGCCGCCGGCGAGCGAGACGAACGTCGGGAGGAGGTCGATGGTCGCGGCGACGGCGTCGTTCACCGAACCGGCGGGGATGCGGCCCGGCCACCAGGCGAGGGTCGGCACGCGCACGCCGCCTTCCCAGGTCGAGCCCTTGCCGCCGCGGAGCGGACCAGCGCTGCCGCCATCGGCGCCCTTGGTCAGCCACGGACCGTTGTCGGAGGTGAAGACCACGATCGTATCCTTATCGAGGCCCTGCGTGCGGAGGGCCTCGAGCACCTGACCGACGCTCCAATCGACCTCCTCGACCCAATCGCCGAAGCGGCCGTTCTGGGATTTACCGGCGAAGGCGGGGCCCGGCCAGATCGGCGTGTGGACGGCGTTGTGGGCGAAGTAGAGGTAGAACGGCTGGTCTTTATTACGACCGATGAAGTCGACGGCCTCCTTCGTATAGAGCTCTACCAGGCGGCGCTGCCCCTCCCCGTCCATCAGTTCGACGATCTTCTCATCCCGCAGGAGGGGGACGACCGGGACCTTGGTCTCGGCCGACTTCTTGAGCATGTCGTTCGAGTACGGGATGCCCAGGTAGTGGTCGAAACCCTGCCGGGTGGGCAGGAATTCGGGCTGGTCGCCCAGGTGCCACTTTCCGACCATCTGGGTGGCATAGCCTTTTTCCTTAAGTCTTTCTGCTACAGTTATTTCAGATGGATTAAGCCCCACGGATTGACCCGGAAAATAGACCCCCGGGACCGAGACGCGCGCCCCGTAGCAGCCGGTCATCATCTGGGCCCGGGAGACCGAGCAGACCGGGGTGGCGTAGAAGCTGGTCAATTTCATGCCCTCCTTGGCCATCCGGTCCAGGTGGGGGGTGCGCTGCTTGGTCGCCCCGAACGGGCCGATATCCCCGTACCCCATATCGTCGATGAAGATCACCACCACGTTCGGGGGGCGGGCGGGGGCGGTGGCCGCAAGCAAGGCGGCCAGCAGGACGAAAAGCGTCTTCATGGGGTACCCCTCTAGAACAATCCCCGAGGGGTTTAGTTGCAAGCCTCCCTCCCGGGCCCCTGTTCACGCTACCGACCCCGATTAGAAGCGATAAAAACGCCATTTTTGCCCCTTCCCGCTTGCTCCCCCTAGGGGTCACCCTAACTTCCGGCGAACGACCATGGTCAAATCCGATTTCGGCTACAACAGCAAGGTGGAGGGCGAGGTCATCGTGACCCGCGCCGACGCCGTCGTCAACTGGGTGCGCAGCAACTCCGTGTGGCCGATGCCCATGGGCCTCGCCTGCTGCGCCATCGAGCTCATGGCCGCCGGCGGCTCCCGCTTCGACATCTCCCGCTTCGGCATGGAAGTCATGCGCTTCTCCCCCCGCCAGGCCGACTGCATGATCGTCGCCGGCACCGTCACCTACAAGATGGCCGAAGTCGTCCGTCGCATCTACGACCAGATGGCCGAGCCGAAGTGGGTCGTCGCCATGGGCGCCTGCGCTTCCACCGGCGGCATGTACCGCTCCTATGCGACCCTCCAGGGCGTCGATAACATCGTCCCCGTCGACATCTACATCTCCGGCTGCCCGCCCCGCCCCGAGGCCCTCCTCGACGGCATGATGCTGCTCCAGGAGAAGATCCGCCAGGAAGGCGGCTCGCTGCGCCGCACCTTCCGCGGTCGCACCATCGAAACCAAGATCGTCAGCTGAGCACGGACATGGACGCCGCCGCGCTCACCTCCCGTTTCCCTGCCACGCAGGACCTCGCCGGCAAGGACATGCCGACCTTCCGCGTCGCCGCTGGCGACCTGCTCGCCGCCGTGCGCTTCCTGCGCGACGAGCACGGCTTCGACCTGCTCGCCGACCTCTGCGGCCTCGAGCTGCAAGGCCGCCCGGTCCGCTTCGGCGTCGTCCTCCATCTCCTCAGCACGACGCACAAGGAATACGTGCGCCTGCACGTGGACGCCGTCGGCGACCGCGTCCCGAGCGTCTCCTCGCTGCACCCCGGCGCCAACTGGCACGAGCGCGAGGCCTACGACATGTTCGGCATCGTCTTCGAAGGCCACCCGGACCCGCGCCGCATCCTGATGTGGGACTCGTATCCCTATCACCCGCTCCGCAAGGACTTCCCTCTCGCCGGCATCGAAGTCCCCTTCCCCGCCGCCGACGTCGCGGAAGTCACCGGCCAGAAGGTCGAGCCCGCCCCGATGATGGGCGGACCGTTCGTCTCGCACGGCGGCAAGCTCTCCGAAGGCGAACCCTCCGCCCTCGACCAGTCCTGGACCGAGGAAAAACCCAAAGCCTGATTTAACGTGAAGATCACCAAGGAAATCTCCATCGGCGACGTCGCCGCCCGTTCGGAAGAACTGCGCGGAGAGAACATGACCCTCAACATGGGTCCGTCCCACCCGGCCACGCACGGCGTGCTCCGCCTGAGCCTCGAGCTCGACGGCGACAAGGTCGTGAAGTGCGATCCGGTCATCGGCTACCTGCACCGCGGCGACGAGAAGATCGCCGAGAACATGACTTACAACCAGTTCGTCCCTTACACGGACCGCCTGGACTACCTCGCCCCCCTCGCCAACAACGTCGCCTACGCCATCGCCGTCGAGAAGCTCGCCGGCCTCAAGCTGCCCGCGCGCTGCGAGGCGATCCGCGTGCTCACCTGCGAGATGGCCCGCATCTCCTCCCACCTCCTCGGCATCGGCGTCTACGCGATGGATACCGGCGCCTGGACGGTGTTCATGTACACCTTCAATGAGCGCGAGAAGCTCTACACGCTCTTCGAAGAGCTCACCGGCGCCCGCTTCACCACGAGCTACACCCGCATCGGCGGCGTGACGCGCGACATCCCGGACGGCTGGCTCGCCAAGGTCTCCTCGTTCTGCGACGGCGTCGAGCGCACCATCGACGAGGTCGACAAGCTCCTCACCCGCAACGGCATCTTCCTCGAGCGCACCGAAGGCATCGCCACCATCTCCAAGGAGATGGCCCTCGCCTACGGCCTCACCGGCCCGAACCTCCGCGCTTCCGGCGTCCCGTTCGACCTCCGCAAGGACAAGCCCTACTCCGGCTACGAGCAGTATGACTTCGACGTCCCCGTGGGCGCGAAGGGCGACTGCTTCGACCGCTACCTCGTCCGCATGGAAGAACTCCGCCAGTCCGTGCGCATCATCCGCCAGGTCGTGAAGACCATGCCCGGCGGCGCCTGGTATGCCGAAGACGCGAAGAAGATCTTCCTCCCGCCCAAGGCCAAGGTGATGACGAAGATGGAAGAGCTCATCCAGAACTTCATGCTCGTGACCGAAGGCCCGCAGATCCCGGCCGGCGAAGTCTACTTCGAAGCCGAGAACCCCAAGGGCGCCCTCGGCTTCTACGTCGTCTCCAACGGCGGCGGCGTTCCTTACCGCCTCCGCATCCGCGGACCGAGCTTCGTCTCGCTCTCCATCCTTCCCGCCATCGTCCCCGGCAACTTCCTCACCGACGTCGCCTCCATCCTCGGTTCGCTCGACTTCGTCATGGGCGAATGCGACCGCTAAACCCCATGCACGAATCTCCTTCCTCCTCCGCCCCCGCCCGCGCGCTCAAGCCTGAGACGCTCGCGAAGGCTCCCGCCATCATCGCGCAGTACCCGCAGAAGCGTAGCGCCACGATGCCCCTCCTGCACCTCGTGCAGGAAGACCGCGGCCACATCACGAAAGACGACATGGCCTGGGTCGCCGAGCTCGTCGGCGTGACCCCGATGCAGGTCCTCGAAGTGGTGACGTTCTACCCGATGTACCGCCAGTCGCCGATCGGCCGCCGCCACGTGCGCGTCTGCCGTACGCTGTCCTGCGCCCTCCGCGGCTCCTACGCGCTGATGGAGAACCTCGAGCAGTCCCTCAACTGCAAGCGCGGCGAGACCTCGCCCGACGGCGACTTCACCCTGGAGTTCGTCGAATGCATCGCCGACTGCGGCTGCGGCCCGGTCGTCCACGTCGACGCGTCGATGCACGAGAACGTGAAGCCCGAAGACGCCGGCAAGTTCGCCGCCCAGCTCAAGGCCACGCTCAAGGATCCGTCCTACGGCCAGAACCCTCCCGTCCCCGGCACGCCCGAGTGGAACGGTTAATCTCCAAAATCTAAGCGACATGCCCGCCGTCGAACGCCCTCTCATCTACGCCAACCTCCGCAAGCCGGGGTACACGGTCGACATCGACTGCTACCTCCGCAACGGAGGTTACGAAGCCCTCAAGAAAGCCGTCGCCCTCAAGCCCGAGGAAGTCTGCAAGGAAGTCGAAGTCTCCGGCCTGCGCGGCCGCGGCGGCGCCGGCTTCCCGACCGGCATGAAGTGGAAGTTCCTCGACCGTAAGTCGGGCAAGCCCGCCTACCTCGTCGTCAACGCCGACGAGTCCGAGCCCGGCACCTACAAGGACCGCCAGATCATCTACAAGGACCCGCACCAGATGCTGGAAGGCATCGCGATCACCGCGTGGGCCATCCAGGCCAAGCAGGCCTTCATCTACATCCGCGGCGAGTTCATCCACGGCGCCAAGATCCTCGAGCGCGCCATCGCCGAAGCGAAGGCCAAGGGCTTCCTCGGCCAGAACATCCTCGGCTCGGGCTACTCCTGCGAAGTCGTCGTCCACCGCGGCGGAGGCTGCTACGTCTGCGGCGAAGAGACCGGCCTGATCGAGTCCCTCGAAGGCAAGCGCGGCTACCCGCGCATCAAGCCCCCGTATTTCCCCGCCGTCCTCGGCCTCTACAACTGCCCGACCATCGTCAACAACGCGGAGACGATGGCGCAGGTGAAGCACGTGCTCGCCTTCGGCGGCGCGGAGTTCGCCAAGATCGGCATCCCCGGCGACAGCGGCACGCACATCTGGGGCGTCAGCGGCCTGGTGAAGCGCCCGGGTCTCTACGAGATCGAAGCCGGCAAGGCCACCTTCGGCGAACTGCTCTACGACCTCTGCGGCGGCCCGCTCGACGGACGTAAGATCAAGGCGATCATCCCCGGCGGTTCCTCCACCAAGATCCTCAAGGTCGGCGAACGCTTCAAGGGCAAGCTCGCCAACGGCACCGAGTTCGACTGGGCGCTCGAGGACATCCCCCTCGATTCCAACAGCATCGCCGCGTGCGGCACGGGCCTCGGCACCGGCGGCACCATCGTCATCGACGACTCCGTCGAGATGATCCAGGCGCTCTCCAACCTCAACGCCTTCTACGCCCACGAGACCTGCGGCCAGTGCACGCCCTGCCGCGAAGGCTCCCTCTGGCTCTCCCGCGTCTCGAAGCGCATCACGACCGGCGGCGGCCTCGAGACCGACGTCCCGCTGCTGCTCGACATCGCGAACCAGGTGGCCGGCCGCACGATCTGCGCCCACGGCGAAGCCGTCGCGTGGCCCGTCCAATCCGCCGTCCCGAAGTTCAAGGACGAGTACCTCGAGTCCATCCGCAAGCGCCAGCAGGGCCAGGAA
>RDYO01000117.1 GCA_004293385.1 Verrucomicrobiota bacterium | reverse complement strand
GCCTTGGCCATCGCGTTCTCCGTGGCCTTCCCGAAGAAGAAATAGCCTCGGTTTGGTATTTCCTCCTCGCCCCCCGTTCGCCACGCTGGGGGCGTGTTCCGAGGCCGTTACCAGCTTTACCTGCCCTACCTGAAGGGGAGCCGTACGCTGTTGGTCTTGTCCTTGCTGGCGGCCATCGTCTTCGCGGCCGCCAACGCCTTCGGTTTGCCTTTCCTCATGGGGAAGGTCTTGCCCGCGGTCTTCGGCGACGAGGCCGCCCGCGCGGCTCCCTTGCTCTCCTGGCCGGAGCGGTTCGGCGGTGGGGCGATCCTCTACCTGCCGAAGGGGCATGAGATGCTGTTCGCGGTCGCCTTCCTTCCCGTGGTCATGCTGATCCGTGGCCTCGGTGAGTTCTTTTCGACCTATCTGCTGAATCTAGCGGGCCTGCGCGTCATCGAAGCGGTCCGCCGCGACGTCTTCGGTCGTTTGCAGCAGATGCATCTGGGTTTCTTCGGCCGCCATTCGGTCGGCGACCTGATGGCGCGGCTGATCACGGACGCCAACTCGGTCCGGTTGGTGCTGGTCGACGTCTCCAACGACCTGATCGTCCAGCCACTGACGTTGGTCTTCGCCTTGGGTTACGTCGTCTGGGTCTGCTTCTCGCATGACAGCGGATTCTGGTTCCTCACGTGCCTGCTCGTCGTGCCGATGGCGGTGCTGTTGGTCCGTTCGGTCGCCCGCCGCATCCAGCGACGCACCCAGCAAGGGCTCGTCTCTTCTTCCGACCTGAACAGCATCGCCGTCGAGAACCTGCAGTCGGCCCGCGAGATCCGGGCCTACGGCCTCCAGGAACGCGAGGGGCTGCGTTTTGACGCGGCTAGTCGCGAGGGACTGCGGATCCAGGGCAAGCTGGTCCGTTACGAGAAGGCCCTCTCGCCGTTGATCGAACTGACCGCGGCTTCGGGTATCGCCGCCGCCATCGGTTTCGGCGCGGCCGGCGGCTTCACCTTGCCCGAGCTGCTCTCGCTCATCGTCGCCTTCTATTTCGCCTACGGCCCCATCAAGCGCCTCGGCAACGTCTCCAGCCGGCTCAGCATGGCCGCGCCCGGTCTGGCTCGTCTCGAGGAGATCCTGCGGGCCCGGAGCGAGGTCCCCGACGCCGACGACGCCCGTCCGCTGGCCCGCGTGCGCGGCGACCTCGAATTCGTCGGCGTGAATTTCGGCTACGGCGCCGAGCCGGTGCTGTCCGACGTCACCCTGGGCATTCCCGCCGGACAATCCGTCGCGCTCGTCGGTCCCAGCGGCGCCGGCAAGAGCACCTTCGTCAACCTGGTGCCGCGCTTCTTCGATCCTCAGCAGGGCTTGATCCGCATCGACGGGCAGGACCTGCGTTCCGTCCGTCAGGCCGACCTCCGCGCGAACATCGCCTTGGTCTCCCAGGAGCCTGTCCTCTTCAACGAATCGATCCTCGAGAACATCCGCCTCGGCCGCCCGGCGGCGACCGACGCCGAAGTCCGCGAGGCCGCCCGTCTCGCCGGCGCGCTCGACTTCATCGAGGCCCAGCCCGAAGGTTTCCAGACCAAGGTCGGCGAGCGCGGCGGACGCCTGTCCGGCGGCCAGCGCCAGCGCGTCTCGATCGCCCGCGCCTTCCTGAAGGACGCCCCGGTGCTCATCCTCGACGAGGCGACCTCGGCCCTCGACACGGACACCGAGCGCAGCATCCAGCAGTCGCTCGCGCTCCTGATGAAGGGACGGACGACGCTCATCGTCGCGCACCGCTTCAGCACGATCCGCGACGTCGGCCGCGTGCTGGTCTTCGATGGTGGTCGTATCGTGGCGGACGGTCCGCGCGAGCAGGTCTACGCTTCGTCCGAGCTCTTCCGCCGTCTCTGGGACAACCAGTCCAAGGATCTCGCCTGAGATGCGGCTGCTAGTCGTCAAGTTCACCGGACTGCGCGGCGCGTTGGCCGCGACGGCGGGTCTGCGCACGATCCGCGAGCGGCATCCGGGCGCGCAGGTCACCTTCGTGACCTCTCCGGGGTCCGAGCCCGCCCTCGAAGGTTGTCCGGCGGTCGTCGAGACCATCGGCTTCAGCCCGGAAGGCTCGCATCTGGCCCTCATCTCCCGCCTTCGCCGGCAGCGCTTCGACGTCGCCGTCGCGCTAGGTGGTCATTGGCTAGCGAACCGCCTCGTGGCGCTCAGCGGCGCCGCCGTGCGCGCCTGCGGCGGGCACGCGCCCTTCTTCCTTCGACCGCTCATGCATCAGCAGGTCTTCGGCGCCGCCGTCGACCCGCATGAGGCCGCCCGCGACCACGAGGTGCTTTCGCGCGTGCTCGGCTTCCATGCCGAGACGCCGGCGATGTGGTTCTCGTCTTCGCGCATGCAGGAGCACGGGATGATGCTCGAGGAAGGGCGGTTCGCGGTCATCCATCCGGGCGCGACCCGTCCGGAGCGTATCCTGGAAATCGACAAGTGGGCGACCGTGGCCCGCGAGCTCGTCGCCTCTCGTTCGGTCGAACGCATCGTCGTCTCGGCCGGACCCGGCGGCGCGGAGCGTATCATGGCCGAAGCCCTCTGCGGCCTGATCGGGCCCGTCGCGATGTCGACCGGGGGACGGCTGCGTTTCGCGCAGCTCGCCCGGCTCATCAAGGAGTCACGTCTTTTCCTGGGCGCCGATTCTTCCGTCCTGCAGCTGGCGGCCGCGGTGGGCACGCCCGTGGTCGGCGTCTTCGGGCCTTCTGATTACGCCCGGGCTCGTCCGTGGGGGGCCGTGCACCGGGTCGTCCGCGTCGATACCACGACGTTCCCCGGTGAGCCTCGCGCCGAGTACCTCGCCCGGATGGACCGCGCGTTGGCCCGGATCACCGCCCAGCAGGTCACGCAGGCCGCGGAGGAAGTCCTGCGCATCACGACGCCCTGAGGGCGTCGCTTGACCTGGTCCGCGCTTCGCTGACATTAGCCCCGTGTCCACCGCCGCCACCCATTACGACGCCGTCATCATCGGAGCGGGCATGTCCGGCCTCGCCGCCGCCGTGCGGCTGGGGATGTTCGGGCGGAAAGTCCTGGTCTTGGAGCGGCACAACGCTCCCGGCGGCCTGAATTCCTTCTACGCCCGCGGCAAGCGGAAGTACGACGTCGGCCTGCATGCGCTCACCAACTGGGTGCCGGAAGGCGCGAAGGGCGCACCCTTGGTGAAGCTGATGCGCCAGCTGCGCATCCGTCGCGAGGAGCTCGACCTCTGTCCCCAGCTGGGTTCGCGCGTGACGATGGCCGGGAAGAACCTCCGGCTGAACAATGATTACGAAGCCTTGCTCGCCGACGTCGCCCGCGAGTTCCCGCAGTCCGTGGACCGCTTCCGCGCGCTCGATGCCTGGATCACCGGGCTCGACGAGGCCGCCCTCGAAGCCCACGGCGGTTCGGCCCGTGCGCTCCTCGACGAGCGGCTCGGCGATCCGCTGCTGCGCGACATGCTCCTCCTGCCGACATGCTTCTACGGCAGCGCGCTTGAGGATGACATCGAGGTCTCCCAGTTCGCCGTCATGTGGCGCTCGCTCTTCCGCGAGGGCTTCGCGCGTCCCTTCGTGGGCGTTCGTCAGGTCATCCGCCTGCTGACCGACCGTTGTCGCGAGCACGGCGTCGAACGGCGCATGAAGTGCGGCGTGACGCGGATCGAAGTGCGGGCCGGCCGCGCGGCCGCGCTCGTCCTGGATGACGGCAGCGAGGTCACCGCGGACGCCGTCTACTCCTCCGCCGGAGCCGTCGAGACGATGCGGATGCGTTCGGACGCCCCGCCGGCGGCCGCGGCGGCCGAGATCGGCCGGCTGGGTTACGCCGAGACGATCGCGACCTATGACGCCGCCGCCTTCGCCGGCTTCGGCTGGCAGGACACCATCATCTTCTTCTGCGATGCCGAGCGCTTCAGCTACCGGGCGCCGGTCGACCTCGTCGACCCTCGCTCCGGCGTCGTCTGCATTCCGAACAACTATCAATACGGAGAGGGCAGGGCGTTGGATGAAGGTTGGCTCCGGGTCACCTCGCTGGCCAATCACGACGCCTGGTGCGCCTTGCCCGAAGCCGAGTATCAGGCCCGCAAGCAGGAGTGGTGCGGCCGCCTCAACCGCGTGGCCCGCGCCCATCTGCCTTCCGTCGCCGAAGCCGCTCACGACGCCGCGCTGACCTCGACCGACGTCTTCACTCCGCGGACCGTCCGCAAGTTCACCGGGCATCTTAACGGCGCCATCTACGGGGCGACCGTCAAGCGACGTGACGGCCGCACCGACCTCTCCAACCTCTTCCTCATCGGTACGGACCAAGGGTTCCTAGGGGTCACCGGCGCAATGTTGTCTGGCATTTCCATGGCCAACCTGCACGGTCTGAAGGCGTAACCCCGCCGTCATGAGCACCCCTGTATTCCCGGCCGAGCCGCGCCCTCTCTGGAAGGATCTCCTGCATCCCGCCGTCATCGTCGGCGCCCTCGGCTACTTCGTCGACATCTACGACCTCACGCTGTTCATGACCGTGCGCGAGCAGAGTCTCCGCGACCTCGGGTTGGAGCATCTGATCAAGGGTGGTCAGTGGTATCACGACCTGATGTCCTGGCAGATGGCGGGCATGCTCCTTGGTGGCATCTTCTTCGGCATCCTCGGCGACAAGATGGGCCGCCTGACCACCTTGTTCGGCTCCATCCTCCTGTATTCGTTGGCTAACATCGCCAACGGCTTCGCCCAGAGCTTCGAATCCTACGCCGCCTGGCGCTTCATCGCGGGCATCGGCCTGGCCGGCGAGCTCGGGGGTTGCATCGCCTTGGTGTCGGAATCGCTGTCCAAGGAGCGTCGCGGCTACGGCACGGCGCTCGTCGCCACGGTCGGCGTGTTCGGCGCGGTGGTCGCGGGTCTCATGGCGGAAGTGGTCACCTGGCGGACTAACTTCTTCATCGGCGGCGGCCTCGGCCTCGCCCTGCTCGCGATGCGTGTCGGCGTACGCGAGTCCGGCATGTTCCATCACGCCAAGTCCGTCGAGTCCGCCGGTTCGGTGTCCCGCGGCAACTTCTTCGCGCTCTTCACCAGCCGGGACCGTTTCGCGCGTTACGCCCGCTGCATCCTCATCGGGCTTCCGACCTGGTTCATGATCGGTATCCTCGTCCAGCGGGCCGGTTCGCACTTCGCTCCGGCCATGGGCGTGGAGGGGGCGATTCTCTCCAGTCGCGCGGTGGCGTTGTTCTATCTCGGCCTCACGTTCGGTGATTTCGGCAGCGGCTTCGGCAGCCAGCTGATCAAGTCCCGTCGCAAGACCGTCTTCGCCTTCCTGTTGTTCAGCGCCGTCTGCGTCGGGGTCTATCTGATGGGCACGACGGGCTGGACCGCGACGAGCTTCTACGGGCTGATCTTCCTGCTCGGTCTCGGCATGGGCTACTGGGCGATCTTCGTCACCATCGCCGCGGAGCAGTTCGGCACCAATCTGCGCGCCACGGTCGCGACCACGGTGCCTAACTTCGCGCGTGGTTCGCTCGTGCTGCTTACGCTCGGCTTCACTTGGCTGACGGGCACCAAGGACGCTCCTTGGCTCAGCGCTCCGCAGGCCGCCGGCATCCTGGCCGTGATTTGTTTCGGGTCCGCCTTCCTCGCCCTTTGGAAGATGGAGGAGACCTACGGCAAGGACCTCGACTATCAGGAGCAGAAGTAAGCGCCGCCGCTTACTTCTTGGTCGGTGCGGGGGCGTCGGCCACGCAGCGGATGCCCGCATGGTTCGTCGACGTCAGCATGTCGAGTCCTTGACGGGAAGTCGGGCGGTAGCGGAAGCAGTAGCCCTCGTCGCAGAGCCAGGAGCCGCCGCGGATCACGTGCTGGCCGAAGCCGGTCTTCTCGGGGTCGTGGCCGATGGCCGGTCCGATGGGGCCGTCCTTCGGCGAGACTTTGTAGTATTCGAGGCCATACCAGTCTTCGCACATCTCCCAGACGTTGCCGGAGATGTCGTAGAGGCCGTAACCGTTGGGCGGGAAGGATTTCACCGGAGCGACGGCGGTGAAGCCGTCGGCGCCGGTGTCGCGCTCCGGGAACTTGCCCTGCCAATGGTTGCTCATGATCTTGCCGCCCGGACGTTCTTCGTCGCCCCAGGCGAAGGGTTTATCCTTGAGGCCGCCGCGGGCGGCGAACTCCCACTCGGCCTCGGTCGGCAGGCGCTTGCCCGCCCACTTGGCGTAAGCCTGCGCGTCCTTGTAGGTCACGCAGACCACCGGATGGTCCATGCGCTGCTCGATCGACGAGGCTGGTCCGTCCGGATGACGCCAGTTGGCGCCGGCGGTGAACTTCCACCAAGGCAGGTCGGCGCCGCCGCACTGGAAAGGGTTCACGCCGGAGACGCGCTGGAAGATGAGCGAGCCGCCTTTGAGGTATTCCTTCGGGGCGTTGGGGAATTCCCGCGGGTCGAGGTCCTTCTCGGCGTCGGTCACGTAGCCGGTGGCGTCGACGAATCGCTTGAACTGGGCGTTGGTCACTTCGGTGACGTCCATCCAGAATCCCTTGATGACGACCGCGTGCGCCGGGGCTTCTTCCGCGTGCTTCTCGTCGGCCTTGTCGGTGCCCATCGTGAATTCGCCGCCGGGGATCCAGGCCATG
>RDYO01000116.1 GCA_004293385.1 Verrucomicrobiota bacterium | reverse complement strand
GCCATGAAGCACATCACCGCCCTCACCCTCACCACCCTCCTCGCCGCGACCGGTCTTGCCCAGACCGCCGCTGCTGCCGCTCCCGCTCCGGTCGCCCTCGACCTGACGGTCGGCTACGACAGCGAGTACTACTACCGCGGCCTCTGGTTCTCCAACGAGAACACCTGGTTCAACCTCGGCGCTTCCAAGAAGCTCGACGACAAGACCACGGTCAGCGCCCTCGCCTACTACACCGCTGACAGCGGCTCGACCTACCAGGAGCTCGATCTCGGCGCCTCCGTCGCCTACGACGCCGGCTTCGCCACGCTGACCGCCGGTTACACGTACTTCTTCTTCTTCGACGGCTACTCTGCGACCGGCCTCGGCCAGTCCTACGCCCACGAAGTCTACGTGAGCGCCGCCAAGACCCTCGGCCCGGTGAACGTCACGGCCACCGCTGCCTACGACTTCTACGTCGACGCCGCCTACGCCGAAATCGCCGTGGACAAGACCTTCGCCCTGAATGACTCGACCTCCCTCGTCCTCAAGGCCGCGGCGGGTTACAGCCTCGGTGGCTACTACACCGTGATCAACGGCGCTGGCTTCAACGAAGGCAATGAAAGCGTCTGGACGCACGTCGTCCTCAACGCCTCCCTGCCGATCGCCCTGAACAAGACCTTCACCCTGACCCCGTACGTCGCCTACAACATCTCGGGTGCCGGTCGTACCGAAACCAACACCGCCCTCGCCTCCGTCGGAGCCGACGACGACCAGGTCTTCTTCGGTGCCTCGGTGAAGGCCGTCTTCTAAGGATCTGAGCCGGGTGGTCTTCGGACCGCCCGGCCTTCCTTGGACTGAACCATTCCCCGGCCTGGAACCGTTTCAGAACCGGGAGATTGCAGCATAGCAAAAGGGGTGCTTTCCGGGAGGAAAGCACCCCTTCTTCTTTGTAAGGTTGAAAATCGCCGGAAGAAGGCAATGTTCCCACCTCCATGCTCGAGTCCGCCCGCAAACCCGACTGGCTCCGCGCCAAACTTCCCAGCGGTCCCGACTTCCTGGAGACCAAGAAGAACGTCGACGAGCACAAGCTCCACACGGTCTGCCAGTCCGCGCAGTGCCCCAACATGGGCGAATGCTGGTCCCGCGGCAGCGCGACGGTGATGATCCTCGGCAACGTCTGCACCCGCTCCTGCACGTTCTGCGCCGTCCTTTCCGGCCGCCCCAGCGAGCTCGACCTCGGCGAACCGGCCCGCGTGGCCGAATCCATCGCCCTGATGAACCTCAAGCACGTGGTCATCACCTCCGTGGCGCGCGACGACCTCAAGGACGGCGGCGCCTCCGTCTGGGCCGCGACCATCCGCGCGACCCGCCATCGCTGCCCGAACACGACCATCGAGGTCCTGCCGGCCGATTTCCGCGGAGAACAGGAGCACCTCGACACTCTCCTCGACGCCCGGCCCGACATCCTCAACCACAACCTCGAGACGGTCGAACGCCTGCAGCGACCGGTCCGTAAGACCGCCCGCTACGAACGCTCCTTCTGGGTGCTCAAGCACGCGAAGTCCCGCGACTTCATCACCAAGACCGGCATCATGCTCGGCATCGGCGAACGCAAGGAAGAGGTCGCCCAGCTGATCCGCGACATCGCCGCCGCCGACGTGGACATCCTGACGATCGGCCAGTATCTCTCGCCGAGCAAGGAACACGCGCCCATCGACCGCTGGGTCACGCCCGAAGAATTCGCCGAGTGGAAGGCCTTCGCGCTCGAGGTCGGCGTGAAGCACGTCGAATCCGGCCCCCTGGTCCGATCTTCCTACCGCGCCGACGAACAGGTCACCAAGTTCAGCCTGATGGATCGCCGCCAGCGACCCGCCCGTTGACCCGTGGAAGGCCTGCCCCCCGTCGACTTCCGCGCCGAGCTCAATGACGAGCAGTTCGCCGCGGTGACCTCGCCGCGCGGTCCCGCGCTCGTGCTCGCCGGCGCCGGCTCGGGCAAGACGCGCACCCTCACCTACCGCGTGGCCTGGCTCCTGCACCAAGGCGCCAAGCCCTGGGACATCCTGCTGCTGACGTTCACCAACAAGTCGGCCAAGGAGATGCTCGAGCGCGTCGAAGACCTCACCGGCGTCCCGCGCGGGCAGTTCTGGGGCGGCACCTTCCACTCCATCGGCCAGCGCATCCTGCGTCGCAACGCGGCCGTGGCCGCCCGCTCCCCCGACTTCACCATCCTCGACCAGAAGGAATCGGAGCAGCTCTTCTCCGAGATCGTGAAGTCGATCGACGGCGCCTTCATCAAGGACAAGACGAACCCGAAGGCGGCCGTCATCCTCGACGCCTATTCGCACGCCCGCAACACGCTGCGCCCGCTGCAGGACGTCCTCACCGAACGCCTCGACTGGATGAAGGGCGGCCCGGAGAAGCTGCTGCAGTTCTGCACGGCCTACGCCGCGGCGAAGCAGGAGCGCAACCTCTGCGACTTCGACGACCTGCTCAGCCTCTGGCTGCACGTGCTCGAGAACGACCCGGCCGCGCTCGCCCACTACCGTGGGCGCTTCAAGCACATCCTGGTGGATGAGTTCCAGGACACCAACCGCCTGCAGAGCCGCATCATCGACCTCCTCGCCAGCGAGCATCAGATCATGGCCGTCGGCGACGACGCCCAGTGCATCTACACCTGGCGCGGCGCCGACTGGGAGAACATCGTCGCCTTCCCGAAGCGCCACCCGGGCACGCTGATCCACACGATCGACACCAATTACCGGTCGACGCCGGAGATCCTCGCCTTCGCCAACGAGATCCTCAGCCACCGGCCGCGCGTCGAGGGCTTCGACCGCCGCCTCCAGGCCGTCCGCCAGAGCGGCCCTCAGCCCACCGTCTTCACCGTCGGCGACACCTCGCAGCAGGCGAAGCTCGTGGTCCGCAAGATCATGCAGCTGCATCACGAGGGCCACGCGCTGAAGGACATGCACGTGCTCTACCGCGCGCACTACCAGTCGTTGGAACTGCAGATGGAACTCAACGCGATGGGCGTCCCGTTCGTCATCACCAGCGGCCACAAGTTCTTCGACCTCGCGCACGTGAAGGACATCCTCGCGCACCTGCGCTTCGTGCACAACCCGCTCGACCAGGTCGCCCTGTCCCGCCTGCTCTGCCTGCTGCCGAAGGTCGGCCCGGTCGCCGCCGAGAAGATCAGCAAGGCCGCCCGTGAGACCGACGACGTCCAAGGCCGCGGCCTCGTCCGCGCGCTCCGCGCCGACGCCGTGCTCAAGCGCGTGCCCGAATCCGCCAAGGACGACTTCAACGACCTGACCATCACGCTCGAGGACATGCTCGAAGGCCTCGAGGCCGCCAAGGCCAAGCCCGGCCCTTCGGCACCCGCCCCGGATCTGTTCGCGGCGGCCTCGGATGCGAACTCGATCAAAGTCGCCCGGACGCCCGCCGAGACGGTCCGGGTCTGCATCGAGGGCTGGTACGGCGGCTTCCTCAAGACGATCTTCCCGGATTGGAAAGACCGCGAACAGGACCTCCAAGGCCTCATCGGCTTCGCCTCGAAGTTCGAGGACGTCGGCGATCTCGTCGCCCAGGTGGCCTTGCTCAACGGCGAATCCTCGGACAAGAAGGCCGAACCGGAGGAGGACATGCTCCGCCTCACGACCATCCACCAGTCCAAGGGCCTTGAGTTTCCGATCGTCTTCCTCCTGGGCTGCGCCGACGGCCTCCTCCCCCTCACCCGTGCCATCGATGACGGGGACGTGGAGGAGGAACGCCGCCTTTTCTACGTGGCCTGCACGCGCGCCGAGAACATGCTCTTCCTTTTCGCCCCCCGGTTCGCGGTCTCCGGCGAAGGCTACCGTCCGCTGGATCCCTGCCGTTTTCTGGAAGAAATGAGCCCGGATTGTTACGAATTGGCGGATTACGCCCATCGCCGGCTCTGAGCCGGCTATGACGGACGAACAGGGGTAGGTGCTTGCCTTTGCCTTGGGCGGGCATTTATGACTCACCACAAACTTTTACACCCTATCGCCATGCCTAAGGTACTCGTCGCCGACAAGATCTCGCCCACCGGAGTCGCCCTCCTCAAAGCCCAGCCGGGTTATGAGGTCGTCGAGGCCTACGGCTCCACCCCGGAGAAGGTCCTGGAGCTGGTCGTGGACGTGGACGCCATCCTGGTCCGTTCCGAGACCCAGATCACCCGCGAAGTCCTCGCCGCCGCCCAGCGCCTCGTCTGCGTCGGCCGCGCCGGCGTGGGTGTCGACAATATCGACGTCGATGCCGCCACCGAGCGCGGCGTCATCGTGATGAACACCCCCTCGGGCAACACCATCGCGACCGCCGAGCTCACCTTCACCCACCTGCTCTCCCTCGCCCGCCCGGTGCCGGAAGCCGTCCAGTCCATGCGCGAAGGCAAGTGGGACCGTAAGACCCTCTCCGGCTCCGAGCTCTTCGGCAAGACCCTCGGCGTGCTCGGCCTCGGCCGCATCGGCGCCGAAGTCTCCAAGCGCGCCCTCGCCTTCGGCATGAAGGTGCTCGCCTACGACCCTTACCTCACCGAAGCCCGCGCCAAGGCCCTCGGCGTGTCGATCGCGACCCTCGACGAAGTCTTCGCCCTCTCCGACTACATCACCGTCCACATGCCCCTCATCGAGAAGGGCAAGCAGGGCGCGACCGAAGGCATGGTCGATGACGCCGCCTTCGCCAAGATGAAGAAAGGCGTGAAGATCGTGAACTGCGCCCGCGGCGGCATCGTCGACGAAGCCGCCCTCGCGGCCGCGCTCGCCTCCGGCAAGTGCGGCGGCTGCGGTTTCGACGTCTTCGTCGAAGAGCCCCTCGCCAAGGACCACCCCCTCCGCGCCTTCCCCCGCGCCCACCTCTCCCCTCACCTCGGTGCGTCCACCGCCGAAGCCCAGGAGAACGTCGGCGTCGAAGTCGCCGAAGCCGCCATCACCGTCCTCGGCGGCGGCTCGCCCGCCAACGCGGTCAACCTGCCCTCCGTCGACTCGCAGACCCTCGCCGCGATCAAGCCGTTCCTCTCCCTCGCCCAGAAGCTCGGCTCCATCGCCCGCCAGCTGGCCGCCCCGGGCCGCATCGAATCCCTCCGCCTGACCACCTTCGGCACCGGCTCCGACCAGGGCGCGAACGCCATCGCCCGCGCCATCCAGCGCGGCTACCTCCGCGGCATCGTGGAAGGCGTCACCGACGTCAACGCCCCCGGCAAGCTCAAGGCCCTCGGCGTCGAGGTCCAGACCGTCCGCTCCTCCGCCGAAGCCGACTACAAGGAACTCATCCTCGTCGAAGCCGTGCTCGCGGGCGGCAAGACCGTCTCCGTCGCCGGCACCGTCATCGGCAAGGCCCAGTCGCCGCGCATCGTCTCCATCAACGGCCGCACGCTTGAGTTCATCCCCGAAGGCAAGCTGCTCCTCATCGAGAACCAGGACCAGCCCGGCATCATCGGCGCCCTCGGCACCCTGCTCGCCAAGGAACGCGTGAACATCGCCAACATGGCCCTCAGCCGCAGCGGTGGTTCCAACGCCCTCGCCGTCTACCAGCTCGACACCGCTCCCGCTGACGCCGCCATCGCGGAGATCCTCCGCAATCCGGCGATCGTCAGCGCCAAGCTGATCGAAGCCTAAGCGATGTTCGCGGCCATCGCGATCTTCCTCCTGCTCGGATACCTCATCGGTTCCGTCAACTTCGCCGTGCTCGTGGCGAAGAAACACGGAGTCGACATCCTCAAGGAAGGCTCCGGCAACCCCGGCGCCACCAACGTGAAACGCGTGCTCGGCAAAGGACCGGGCAACCTGGTCTTCGCCCTCGACGCCTTGAAGGGATTCGTCGGCGCTGGCCTGCCCTACCTGCTGCTCCGCGTGGAAGACAACCCGACGGCGGCCGACATCCGCTTCATGATCTGCGTCGCCGGCTTCGTCGGCACGCTGCTCGGCCACTGCTTCTCCTGCTTCCTGAAGTTCAAGGGCGGCAAGGGCGTCGCCTCCACCATCGGAGGGCTGCTCGTGCTGCTCCCGGTCCCGATCCTGATCGGCGCCGCCATCTGGGGCCTCGTCTTCACGCTCTCCCGCTACGTCTCCCTGGCTTCCATCGCCCTCGGCGTCTCTCTCCCGCTCTCCTGCTGGCTGCTCCCTCTCTGCACGAAGCTGACCTTCGGCCAGTCGGAGTTCTGGTTCGCCGCGGCGATCGCGGCCTTCAACGTCTGGACGCATCGCTCCAATATCGGCCGCCTGCTCGCCGGCACCGAGAACCGCTTCGTCAAGCAAGCCTGACCTTTTCGCAATGACCGCCCCTCGCACCATCGGCATCGGCATCCTCGGCTTCGGCACCGTCGGCCAAGGCGTCTGGAAGCACCTCCACGACAAGCAGGCCGACCTCGAATCGCGTCTCGGCGTGAAACTCGACCTCCGCAAGGCCTCCGTCCGCGACCTGAAGAAGAAGCGCGCCGTCAAGATCGCGGCCTCGAAGCTGACCACGAACGTCAACGAGATCATCGACGACCCGAAGGTCCACGTGGTCTGCGAACTCATCGGCGGCACCACCAAGGCCCGCGAGCTCACGCTCCGCGCCCTGCGCCTCGGCAAGGTCGTCGTCTCCGCCAACAAGGCGCTGCTCTGCGAGCATGGCCCGGAGATCATGCAGGCGGTCCGCCAGCATGGCGGCCAGTTCCTCTTCGAAGCCAGCGTCGCCGGCG
>RDYO01000115.1 GCA_004293385.1 Verrucomicrobiota bacterium | reverse complement strand
GCTCGAGATCACCGTGACCGGCAACGCGCCGGCCAAGGTCGACCTCGTGACGGCCGATCCGGCCGTGCCCGCCGCCGCCCAGCTGAAGCCGGTGACCGGTCTCGCGACGCCCGAACCGAACCGCTCCTCGCCCTTCTTCCGCGGCTCGCCCGCCGGTTCGCTCGGCGCGGCCGATGGTTTCTGGTCCGCGAATGCGACCGCCCTCGGCCTGGTCGTGGTCGCGACGACCGTGACCGGGGTCCTCGGCTACCTCGCCGCGCATCCGGAGATCCGCCGGCGCCGGCGCGCCCGCGCCCTCATGCGCGCCGCGCTCGCGGAAGCCGAAGCCTGCCGCCGCCGCAGTGACACCCGTGGCTTCGCCGTCGCCGTCGTCCGCGGCCTGCAGGCCGGCGTGGCCGCCCAGCTTGACGCCGAAGCGCAGGCCATGACCCAGAGCGACGTCGAACGCGTCCTCCCTGGCGCCGACCGCGCCCGCCTCGACGGACTTTTCCTCCGCGCCCACGCCGACCGCTTCGCGCCAACCGCGCTCCTCGCCGACGCGGGGGATGACGAAGCCGACCTCGCGCTCCTGCGCCGCCTGCTCGCCACGCGATGAAGACCTTCGCCCTGCTCCTCCTCTCCTGGCTCGCGCCGCTCGTCGCGGCCGAAGGGCCCAGCGCCGCCGAGAAGGCTTACGCCCGGGGCGATTACGCGGGCGCGGTCGAACTCTGGAGCGCGGAAGTCCGCGCCGATGGCGTGACCGCCGCCCGGCTGGCGGCGCTCGGCAACGCCGAATGGCGGCTCGGCCGGAAAGGCCGCGCGATGCTCTGCTGGGAGCGCGCGCTGCTGATCGATCCCCGCGACCCGGTCGCGCTCGCCGGCCTCAGACACGGACTGGATTCCGGCGGCGTCGAACGTCCGCAACCGACGGCCGTCGAAGAATACGCCGCGTTCCTGACCGCCGACCTCTGGCTGCTGCTGGCCGTCGCCGCCTTCTGGACCGCCGTGCTCAGCGTCGCCGTGCCACGGCTCCGTGGCCGCGCCCTGGGTGAAGCGAACCAATGGACCCTCGTGGGCGCGCTCACCGTGCTCGCCCTCTGCGTGCCCGGGATCTGGGGCGGCCGCCTGCTCGACGCCCGCGCCGTGGTCCGTCGCCCCGAAGTCTCCCTCCGCCTGACGCCGACGCAGTTCGGCGAACCACTGCGCGGCGTGGCCGAAGGGGATGTCGTGCGGACCGAACGCCCGCTCAACGGCCACGTGCGCGTCCGCACCGCCGACGGCAAGACCGGCTGGGTGCGCGCCGGTGAGATCGAAGCCGTCCGCGGTCCGGGCCTGCCCGCCGACCTGGAGCAGAAGGCGGCCCCCTGAGCCTTTCGCCTTGGAGAGAAGGGCGTGGTCGGCTTGGATGCTGACGTGCGCCTCCTCGACCGCCACGTCCTGACCGAAACCGCCGTCGCCGGCGGGGGCGCCACGGGCGCGTTCGTGTTCGTGTTGGTCGCCGGCAACATCCTGAACCAAGTCTCGAGCGCCGTCGCCTCGGGCCGCGTGAGCGGCTGGGAGGGACTCGAGCTCATCGCCCTCCTGATCCCAGGCGTCCTGCCTTACGCGCTGCCGCTCGGATTGCTGACCGGCGTGCTGCTGGCCTTCGGCCGCATGGGCTCACAGCAGGAGATCACCGCGATGAAGGCCGGCGGCCTCAGCCTCGGGCGCATCGCCCGTCCGGCCCTGCTCCTCGCCGCCGCCTGCGCTTTGCTCTCCGCCTGGCTGAACCTCGAAGTAGCGCCCGCCGCCAACACCGAATACCGCCGTCTGCTCGTGGGCTCCGCCAAGGACAACCCCGCCTCGGTCATCGTCCCCGGCCAGCTCAACCGCCAGTTCCCCGGTATGGTCATCCGCGCCAGCGCGCGTGAAGGCGAAGTCCTCCGCGACTTCTGGCTCTGGCGCGTCGACGACCGCGGCCGGCTCGTCCAGTCGGTGCATGCCCGCGAAGCGCGGCTGGCGCGTGCGGTCTCCAAGGCCGGCGAAGGCGTCCTGCGGATCACGCTCACCGACGCGCGCCTCGATTCCCGTCCCGCCGGCGACCAGGCCTTCCTGCAGCCGTCTTCGTTCGCCACCGCGACCACTTCGACCCTCGAGTTCCCGGCCGCCGGCGTCTTCAAGGACGGGGACAACTTCCAGCGTAAGCTGCGCTGGCTGACGACGCAGGAACTCCTGGACGCGACCGAAAAGGGCTGGGAAGTCCCGGCCGGCGCCGATGCCGCGACCCTCGAGCGCGGACGCATGGTCGCGAAGACGCAGCTCATGGCACACCTGGCGAGCGCCTTCTCCGTCTTCTCGCTCGCGTTCCTCGCCGTGCCCCTCGCCGTCCGCGTCGGCCGTTCCGAGACCTTCGTCAACGCCGCCCTCGCCCTCGCGATCGCGCTGAGCTATTATCTGCTGAGCTCGATGGCGAGCTACGTGAAGGACCCGGCGCTCAGGCCCGACCTGCTCGTCTGGCTGCCGAACCTGACGGTCCTCGCGCTCGGCTGGTTCCTCCTGCGGCGCGCCTCGCGCCACTGAGGCCGGTCACTTCTCGCGCTGGTACCAGGCGAAGAACGCGTAGCCCATGCACAGCAGGGCGAAGACTTCGTTGAAGCCCTTCATCACGACCGCGCCGAGGATCATGTCCGCCGCCGCCGAGAGTTCGCTCACGCGCGGCGCCAGCCGGTAGGTCTCATAGATCGGATGATCGCCGAAGATGAGCACCGCCCAGAGCGGCAGGTCGGCGATCATCAGGCCGAAGGAGTAGAAGATCGCCATCCCGTAGCCGATGCGGGGCAGGCGCTGTGAGAGCGAGAAGAGCGGCCAGACCATCAGGATCGCCGGCAGGAACATCGACCAATGCTCGACCACGTGGAGCGGGCGGCTGCGGAGGGCCGCCTCGTAGAGCTCCGGGAAGTGCCACATCGAGAAGCACAGCGTGAAGATCAGCCCGCCGGTGACCGGGTGGGTCAGGAAGGCCAGCGTACGCGTGAGCCGGGGCCGGTCCTTCAGGAAGCCGTCGACCAGCTCGGGCGGCAGGCCCGTGACGATGAGCGGCGCGGAGACGTAGATGAGCAGCATGTGCTGCAGCATGTGGGCCCAGAACAGGAAGCCTTCGCCGAGCTGGTCCAGCGGCGAACCCACCGCGACATAGCCGACGAGCACGCCGAGATGGAACCGTACCGCATGCCAGACGGGATACTCCGCCCGGCCCGGCATCCAGCGCGCGCGGTACGGACCGCAGGCCAGGGCGTGGGCCCAGGAGGCTCCGACGACCAGGAGCAGCAGGAGCGGCTCCGTGTGCCAGTGCAGGGGGATGTTCATCTCGGATGAATATGAAGCGCGGGCCGACGAACCCGCAAGCGTGGGCACGAAAAAGGCCTCCGTTCGCACGGAGGCCTTCGTCGGTCGGCGCGCGGCCGGCTCAGCTGAACCAGCGCGTGTCGATGCGCTCGACGCTGAACAGGCAGAGCACCGCGGCGTAGGTCGCGAAGGCGAGCACCAGGCCGGCAAGGAAGCACCAGAAGAGCAGGCGCTTGTCGTAGATCAGGTGCATGAACCACAGGATGACCGCGAAGAACTTGCCGGCGGACATCAGGGTCAGGATCGTGAAGATGACGGCGGTCGGCAGCGGCAGGTAGATCAGGACGATCTCGGCGCCGGTGACGACGGCCAGCCAGAGGGCCAGCACGATGAAGTGGTGGTAGCGACGGACTTCCTCGGCGAGGAAGGCCTTGCTCGGAGCGGCTTCGTGGGAAGAGGACATGGGCGGTAAGGCAGGTTATTTGACGACGGCGGGCAGGCCCGAACCCCAGATGCCGTAGGGCCCGAGGTATTCGACGAGGTAGACGGCCGTGAAGATGATGATCCAGACGATGTCGACGAAGTGCCAGTAGAGGCCCGCGACTTCGACGTCGAGGGCGCCCATGTGGCCGCCGAGCTTGCCGGTGAAGCTGTAGAAGTAGAGCAGGATGAGCCAGAGGACGCCGATGGCCACGTGCGTGCCGTGCGTGCCGGTGAGCACGTAGAACGTCGAGCCGAGGACGCTGTTCTGGATGGTCAGGCCCTTGTGGTAGAAGTGCGTGAACTCGAACACCTGGCAGCCCAGGAAGATCAGGCCGAAGATGATCACGCCGAGGACGTTGCGGCGGAAGGACTTCAGCTGGCCCTTGTGCATCGCGGAGACCGCGAGCGCCATCAGGAAGGACGACATCAGGAGGATGAACGTCGAGAACGACGTCAGCTCGATGGAGAACAGGTCCTGGATGAAGCGCTGGTGGCCTTCCGCGTCGGTGAAGCCGGCGGGGAAGAGCTTGCGGTACAGCAGGTGGGTCGAGATCAGCGTGCCGAAGAACATGCAGTCCGAAGCCAGGAAGAGCCACATGATGAGCTTCTTGTGGTCGATCCCGGTGGAGGTGGGCGCTTCGTGCGCGGCGGCGTGGTCAGACATTGGAGGTCAGAGTTTAAGGTTTGGATTACGACGGGCTCAGTGGGCGACGGTCTCGGCCGGAGCCGGGGCGCCGGACGGGGCCGGGGTCTTGAGCATGTAGCCGCCCGGACCTTCGAGCGCCCAGAGCCAGATGCCGAGGAAGAGGACGCCGAGGCCGGTGATGACGAGCCAGCCCGCGTGCGGGATGCCCATCGCCATCATCGGCATGCCGAAGCCGATGAAGAGGAAACCAGCGGAGGCCAGCATCGGCATCCAGGACTGGCTCGGCATGTGGACGCCGGCTTCGCCGCCGTCGTTCTCGGCGCCGATCTTCTTGGCGCCGTGCTTGTGCTCGAAGTAAGCGTCGCGGCTGGCGACGACCGGAGCCTGGGCGAAGTTATACTCCGGCACCGGGGAAGGCAGGGACCACTCGAGGGTGCGGCCATCCCACGGATCGTTGCCGCACTTCTTGCCGCGGAACGCGGTCCAGACGAGGTTGCCGAAGACGATCACGACGCCGATGCCGAGGACGTAGGCGCCGATGGTGGCGACGAAGTTCCAGGTCTCCCAGCCGTTGCCGGCGTGGTAGGTGTGCGTGCGGCGCGGCTGGCCGGCGAGGCCGAGGTAGTGCATCGGTCCGAAGGCGAGGTTGAAGCCGAGGATGACGAGCGCGGAGCCGAGGTAGGCGACCGGCGCGTTGGGCATGCGGCCGAAGATCTTCGGGAACCAGAAGTAGAGGCCGGCCATCAGGCCGAGGAGCACGCCGCCGAGGAGCACGTAGTGGAAGTGCGCGATGACGAAGTAGCTGTCCTGCTGCTGGGAGTCGGCGGGGGCCGAGGAGTGCATGACGCCGGAGAAGCCGCCGCACATGAACATCCAGATGAAGCCGAGGGCGAGGACCATGGGCGGGGTGAAGCGGATGCGTCCGCCCCAGATCGTGCCGAGCCAGTTGAAGATCTTCACGCCCGTCGGGACGGCGATGGCCATCGTGAGGAGCGAGAAGGCGGCGGTCGGCACGGGGCCGAGGCCGGTGGTGAACATGTGGTGGCTCCAGACGGCGAAGCCGAGGAAGCCGATGACGGCGCCGGAGAAGACGATGATCGGGTAGCCGAAGAGCGACTTGCCGGTGAAGGTCGGGAGGACTTCCGAGACGATGCCCATCGCCGGGAGGACGAGGATGTACACTTCGGGGTGGCCGAAGATCCAGAAGAGGTGCTGCCAGAGGACGGGCTGGCCGCCGGCCGACGGGTTGAAGAAGTTGGCGCCGAAGGCGCGGTCGAACATGAGCTCGATGAGCGCGACGGTGATGGCCGGGAAGGCGAGGATGATGAGCACCGAGGTGACGAGGGTCATCCAGGTGAAGACCGGCAGGCGCATCATGGTCATGCCCTTGGCGCGCATGTTGATGATGGTGCAGATGAAGTTGAAGGAGGCCGCGAGGGAGGCGACGCCGAGGATCTGGATGCCGATGATCCAGAAGTCGGTGCCGACGCCGGTGAAGCGGAGGGCCTGGCCGTTGGCGCCGAAGGTGCCGGAGAGCGGCGCGTAGCTGAACCAACCGTTGGCCGGGGCGAAGTCGGTGTAGACGAGGGCCTTGTGCCAGGCGAAGGAGTCGAACCAACCGGCGAGGTGGCCGAACTCGAAGAGCCAGGAGGCGTTGAGCACGAACGCGCCGAAGACGAACGTCCAGAGCGAGAACGCGTTCAGTCGCGGGAAGGCGACGTCACGGGCGCCGACCTGCAGCGGGACGAGGAAGTTGAAGAACGCGGCGGACAGCGGCATGACCCCGAGGAAGATCATCGTGGTGCCGTGCATGGTGAACAGCTGGTTGTACATGCGCGCCGTGACGAAGTCGTTGTCCGGGCGGGCCAGCTGCGTGCGGATGGCGAGGGCCTCGACGCCGCCGATGAGGAAGTACATCATCGCGAACGCGCCGTACATGATGCCGATCTTCTTGTGGTCGACGGTGGTCAGCCAGTCGGTCCAGCCGGTCGCCCGGTCCGGACGGTACAGGCCGAGATCGCTGCGCTCAGGGGCCAGCTCCGTCTTGCAGGCGACGGGAGCGTGATGGGAGTCGTGGGACATGGTCGGAAAATTAGGGGGTTAAGCCTTACTTGAGGGTGAGGAGGTATTCGGCGAGGCAGTCGAGCTCCTCGGCGGTGAACTGCTGGTTGGTCTCGCGGAGGCCGGCGACGTTGAACATCTTGTAGAAGTGCATGCGGTTGCCGGGCTTCACGTCCTTGGTCGGCTT
>RDYO01000114.1 GCA_004293385.1 Verrucomicrobiota bacterium | reverse complement strand
GCGACCCGCGCAACGGCTCGGACCAGACCTACCTCCGGGCGCTGACCGACCTCGCCAAGCAGGCCGGCCACCCCGAGATCGCGACCGCGCCTTGGTGCCTCTGGGGCCATAGCGGCGGCGGTTTCTGGTCCAGTATCATGCAGGCTAAACACCCCGAGCGCATCGTCGCCATCTGGTTCCGCTCCGGCACGGCCTACTCCTACTGGCAGAAGCCCGCAGACCCGACCAAGGAGCGCCAGATCCCGGAAGTCATCCTGCCGGACGCCGCCTATGAGATCCCGATGATGGCGAACCCCGGCGCGAAGGAGAACGGCGACAAGCGTTTCAACACCGCCTGGACCGGGTCGCTCGCGATGTTCAAGGCCTACCGCGCCAAGGGCGCGCCGATCGGTTTCGCTCCGGACCCCCTGACCTCGCACCAGACCGGCGACCAGCGTTACGCCTCCATCGCGTTCTTCGACGCCTGCCTCGCCCTGCGCCTACCTGAATCTGGCCACACCCTCCGCAAGATCGACCAGTCGAAGGGCTGGCTCTCTCCGCTGCTCGGCAATGAGGCCAAGCCCGCCGGCGACTACGTCGGCGACAAGGCCGAGTCGAGTTGGCTGCCCGATGCCGCGTTCGCCAAGACCTGGACGGAATACGTGCAGACCGGATCGACGAAGGACGTCACGCCACCGCCCGCCCCTTTCAACGTCGCGACCAAGGCCATCGCCGAAGGCGTGGAACTGACTTGGGACGCGCACGCCGACTTCGAGAGCGGCGTCCGGCAGTTCCTGATCAAGAAGGACGGCCAAGTCATCGGCCGCGTCCCGGAGAAGCTCGCCAACCCCTTCGGTCGCCCGCTCTTCCAGGGCGTGACCTATGGCGACACCCCGACCCTGCCGCTCGCGGCGATGCGCTTCGTCGACAAGGGCGCCCAGCCCGGCGTGAAGTACGAAGTCGTCGCGGTGAACTCCGCCGGCCTCGAATCGAAGTAAGCGCCGTCACCTCGGACAACAAAAAGGGCCGCCCATCGGGCGGCCCTTTGCTTTGCCTGCGACCAGGGCTTACTGGCCCCAGGTGCAGGTGTTGCCGGCGTAGATGGCGCGGTTGCCGAGTTCCTGCTCGATGCGGAGGAGCTGGTTGTACTTGGCGACGCGGTCGGAGCGGCAGAGGGAGCCGGTCTTGATCTGGCCGGCGTTGAGGCCGACGGCGATGTCCGCGATGGTGGCGTCTTCCGTCTCACCCGAGCGGTGCGAGATGATGGCGGAGTAGCCGGCGCGCTGGGCCATGGAGACGGCGTCGAAGGTCTCGGTGAGGGAACCGATCTGGTTCACCTTCACGAGGATCGAGTTGGCGGTCTTGGTCTTGATGCCGCGGGAGAGGAACTCGGTGTTGGTGACGAAGAGGTCGTCGCCGACGAGCTGGGTGTTGGCGCCCATGGCGTCGGTGGCGAGCTTCCAGCCGGTCCAGTCAGCCTCGGAGAAGCCGTCTTCGATCGAGACGATCGGGTAGCGCTTCTGGAGGTCCTGATAGAACTTCACCATCTCAGCCGACTTGCGCTGGGACTTGTCGGACTTGTGGAAGGTGTACTTGCCGGTCTTCTCGTCGAAGAACTCGGAAGCGGCGACGTCGAGGGCGAGGAAGACTTCCTTGCCGAGCTTGTAACCGGAGGCCTTGACGGCCGCGGCGATGGCTTCGAGGGCGGCTTCGTTGGAAGCGACCTTCGGAGCGAAACCGCCTTCGTCACCGACGGAGGTGGAGAGACCCTGGGCCTTGAGCACCTTCTTGAGGGCGTGGAAGATCTCGGTGCCCATGCGGAGGGCTTCGCTGAAGGACTTGGCGCCGGAGGGGACCACCATGAATTCCTGGATGTCGACCGGGGCGTCGGAGTGGGCGCCGCCGTTCATGATGTTCATGAGCGGGATCGGGAGCACCTTGGCGTTCGGGCCGCCGATGTAGCGGTAGAGGGGCTGGCCGAGGGCGGCCGCGGAAGCGTGGGCGGCGGCCATCGAGACGCCGAGGATGGCGTTGGCGCCGAGCTTGCTCTTGTTCTTGGTGCCATCGAGGCCGATCATCGCGGTGTCGATGCCGATCTGGTCCTGCGCGTCGTGACCGACGAGGAGGGAGGCGATTTCTTCGTTCACGTTTTCGACGGCCTTGAGGACGCCCTTGCCGTTGTAGCGCTTCTTCGGGTCGATGCCCTTGGCGAAGGACTTGGCGCTCACGTCGCTGTCACGGAGTTCGTGGGCTTCGTAGGTGCCGGTCGAGGCGCCGGACGGGACGGCCGCGCGGCCGCGCACGCCGGAGGCGAGGACGACATCGACTTCGATGGTGGGGTTGCCGCGGGAGTCGAGGATCTCGCGGGCTTTGATATCAACGATTTGGGTGCTGCTCATGATGGAAAATGAAGTCACATAGGGGTAGGGACAAGGGGCGGGGATGAGCGAGAAAAAAGGTGTTCGTCGCGACCGCCCCGACCTGCGGAAAACCCGCCAAACAAGAGCCCCGGACTGGGTTTTCCAGGCCGGGGCTTCGAAGTGGTGGGGTTAGATGGACTTGAACCATCGACCTCCTGAATGTCAATCAGGCGCTCTAACCAACTGAGCTATAACCCCAAGAAAGAGGAAAGTGAACAAAGGGAGCGGACCGCCCTCTGGCAAGCCTTCAATGCACGTCCCCGAGATACGTCGCCGAACCGTCCTTCAGGGCCTTGGCGATGACCTCTCCCAAGCCCTTGGGAGAAAGGGGGTAATCCGCCAGCCGCGCCAAGGGCAGCCACTCGAAACCCACCTGCCGGCGGTCGCGTTCCCGCCCCTCCCCGATGGGCCCCAGGTCGTCGCAGAGGCAGTGGAAGACCGCTTCGACCTGGTGGAAGTGGCCATGGATCCGATGCATGGCATGGTTCTTACCCACGTACTCCCGGAGGTAGACCAACCCTTGCGGCACGACCTTCAGGCCGAGCTCCTCGAAGACCTCACGCCGGACGGTATCCCGCAAGGTCTCTCCGTGATTCTGGCCGCCGCCGGGCAGGACGAGGAACTCGCCTTCTTCGGTCCGGATGCGGACCGCCAGGATGTCATCGCCGCGCAGGATGACCGCGCGCGCGGCTGTCCGGACGCCGGAGGATGCACTGCCTGACTGGCGACGAGGAGAAGACACGAGCTCACACTACCCGGAGTACCCGGACAGTGAAGCCGTAAAGCGTGGGCGGAAATCCGCCGGGCTTACGACAGCAGCTTCTCGTCGATCTCCTGGTTGCCGTGGACGGCCTTGACGTCGTCCAAGGCTTCGAGGGCGTCGATCAGTTCCATCACCTGCTTGGCCACGGCGGCGTCGCCGACCGGGACCGGGATGCTGGAAATGTAGGACAGTTCGGCCGACTCGGGCTTGATGGACTTCTCCTGCAGCGCCTTCGAGATGGCGTCGAAGGCCGCGATCGGGGAAAGCACCTCGAAGTGGTCGCCGTTGTTGATGACGTCTTCGGCGCCGGCCTCGAGGACGAGTTCCATCAGGGCGTCTTCGCCGATCTGGGAGGCGCCGATGAGGAACTGGCCCTTCTTCTGGAAGCTGTGGGAGACCGCGCCCGTCTGGGCCATGTTGCCGCCGTTATCGTTGAAGGCCTGACGCACTTCGGCCGCGGCGCGGTTCTTGTTGTCGGTAGTCACTTCGACGATGAGGCCGACGCCGCCGGGGGCGTAGCCTTCGTAGACGATCTCTTCGTAGACGACGCCGGGGATCTCGCCGGTGCCCTTCTGGACCGCGCGCTTGATGTTGTCCGACGGCATGTTGGAGGCGCGGGCCTTGTCCATGAGCGTACGGAGACGCGCGTTGGATTCAGGGCTGCCGCCGCCGGCGCGCGCCGCGAGGGTGATCTCCTTCGCGAGGACGGAGAAGATCTTGCCGCGCTTGGCGTCAATGACGGCCTTGTGCCGCTTCGTCGTGTGCCACTTGCTATGACCAGACATGATGGGATGGGGGTTGGAAAATCAGCCTTTGACCTTCTTCGGCGCGGGCGCGATCACCTCGACGTCCGGCTCGTCCTTGGTAAGCCAGGTCTGCAGCATCGTCAATAGGTTCTGGATCGTCATGTACAGCGTGAGGGCCGAGGCCATCGGGTAACAGATGACGGGGAACAGCAGCGTCATCATCAGGAAGATCATCTTCTGGGATCCGTCGCCGGAAGGCTGCGGGCTCATGCGCATCGAGAGCCACATGGTGACGCCCATGAGGACGGGCAGGAGGTTCACCGGGAAGCCGCCGAGATGGAAGATCGTGTCCGGCGCCGAGAGGTCGGCGATCCAGAGGAACGAATGCAGGCGGAGTTCGACGGTGGTCTGGAACGCGGTGTACAGGCCGAAGAAGATCGGCATCTGGATGAGGATCGGGAGGCAACCGGCGAACGGGTTGATCTTGTTCTCGGTGTAGAGCTTCATCAGCTCCTTCTGCATCTTCTCCGGGTTGTCCTTATGCTTCTCGCGGATGTCCTGCATCGGCTTCGCGAACTTCTGCATCTTCTTCGCGGCCTTCATCTGGATCGAGGTAAGCGGCCAGGTGATGACCTTGATCAGACAGGTGAGCAGGACGATCGCCCAACCCCAGGACCAGGCGCCGCTCCACTCCAGCAGCCAGTGTACGCCGCCGAGGATCGCGAGGAGCAGCTTGCAGACGGCACCGAAGGAAATGAAGCCGAGGAGCTTCGAGAACTGCAGGACGGCGACCTGACCATCCGGCAAGGCGGCGACGCGGGCGTATTCCTTCGGGCCGACGAAGAATTCGCCGGCGAAGGTGCGGGAAAGGTCGGCGGCGGGGACGGGCTCCCAAGAAGCGAAGGCCTGCAGGCCGCGCTTACCGCCTTCGAAACCGACCGGCAGGACGAGGACTTCGGTGCGGGCGCCACGGGCGGAGGCGTCGACCGGATGCACGATCGAGGAGAAGAACTGGTTACCGGAAGCGACCCAGAGGAGCGGCTTGGCGACGGACGCGACGGCGTGGTCGGCCTGGGCCTTGTGGGCGCCGAGACCGAAGAAGCCGCTGGAGTCGGTGAACACGTCGAGGCCGACGCGCGTCAGGTCTTCGCCGTCGTAGGCGAGCACGGAAAGGAACTGATTGGCGGAGTCGCCTTCGGTCGGCTGCCAGCAACCGGTCGAGACCCAGACAGAAGCCGCCGGCTTGCCGGCAGACGGAATCACCTTGGTGACGAAGCCAAGCGAGTAAGGCTCAACAGCGGCGCCAGCCTTGGCGGTCAAGGTGAAGGTGCGCTCGATGCGGGTCCCGTCAGCGAGGCCACCGACGAGGGTGATGGTGTCGGCGGTCGCGCCGGGCTGGGCGACGAACTCGGAGAGCAGCGTCTCGAGCTTGCCCGAGACCGGATTCTTCACGGCGAGCGCCAGCGCGGATTCGTCGTTGCCGGCGTTGAAGATGACGACGCCCTGCTTGTTGACGTCGGCGAACTCCTTCTTGAGTCGGATCTCGCGGATGGCGCCGCCGCGATCGGTGAGCGTCACCTTGAGGTGCTCGTTCTCGATGACGAAGGACTTGGCGGACTCACGAGCCACGGGGCGGCCGGACTGGGCTGAGGCGGGCAAAGTGGTGGCCGGCTTGGCGACCAAGGCCGGAGCGACGGGGGCGACGGCGGCGGACGGTGCCGGAGCGGCGCCCGGAGGCGGCGTGGCCGGCTTGGTGAGGAAGAAAAGGGCGAAGGCGCCGACGATGCAGGCCATACCCAGGAAGAAGTTCTTGCGATCCATGGAAAGTGAGTAGTTTGGCGTAGGGAAGCCCCCGCCTCGGTGCAAGGCACAAGGCGTCAAACGACCCTATAGCCCTCGTTTTCTAGCCAAAAAGCCCCCCGGTCGCCCTGCGGCTCAGGAACCCGGCTTGGTCGCCGGGATCTTCGCCAATTCAGCAGGAACCGCATCCGCCGCATAGGTCGGGAAGTTCAGCTCGAGCAAGGCGATGAAGGGGACGCTGAATTTGGTCTGGCCGGCCGACCGATCGACCAGGGAAGCGACGGCGACGGGGGTGGCGCCGGCGGCCTTGAGGATGTCCAGGCACTCCTGGGCGCGTCCCCCGCGGGTGACGACGTCTTCGGCGACGATCACGCGCTCACCGGGACGGAAGGTGAAGTTACGACGAAGGACGAGCTTGTCGTTCTCCTTTTCGGCGAAGACGAAGCGCACGCCGAGCTGTCGGGCGATTTCCTGTCCGACGACCAGCCCACCCATCGCCGGGGCGAGGACGGTGTCGCACGGATGCGCCGCGAGCTTCGGACGGAGGAGTTCGATGAGGCGAGTGACCTTGTCCATGTGCTGACAGACCTGGGCGCACTGGAAGAAATGGCCGCTGTGCAGGCCGGAGCGAAGGACGAAGTGGCCGGTCAGGAGGGCCTTGGAATCGCGGAAGATCTGGAGGACTTCTTCTTGGGACGAGCTCATGTGCCTTGGATAAGGCAGAAAAGCCCCGCTGGGCGAGGCGATATCCGCCCCTCCCCGCAAAAGGTTCGCCCTGCCCTGCCCGCCCCCTAGGAAATAGAGACCCCATGGAAACCAGCGACAGCACGCAGAAAGCCACCGATGCCAAGGGCTGGATCATCATCGCCGCCGTCGTCCTCGCGGCGACGCCCTTCGTCCTGCTGGGCCGCAAGGATACTCCCGCCACGCCCGCCGGGCCTTCCACCGCGGACATGGCCTGGATCCCCGGCGGCGAATTCACGATGGGCACCGACAAGGCCGACGAGAAGCACGCGGAAGAAGCCCCGGCGCACGCGGTCGTCATCAAGGG
>RDYO01000113.1 GCA_004293385.1 Verrucomicrobiota bacterium | reverse complement strand
GTGGGCGTTGAGTTCGAGCAGCGGCAGGTAGAGGGAGGTCAGGCTGGCGGTCTTTACGACGTTGCCGGCGAGGCTGCGTACGAGGCGCGTGAAGATACCGGCGTTGGTGTCCTCGCGGGCGAAGCCCTGCGTGACGCGGATGCCTTGGACCGTCTCGGCGAGCGCCGAGGTCACGCGGGAGAAAGTCTCCTGCTGCACGCGGGAGGCGTGCAGGATCTTGCCGCGGAAGAAGGCGTGGACGAGCAGCAGGCAGGGTACGATGGCCAGCAGGACGAGGAAGAGCCGGGGGTTGGCCAGGAGCATCAGCGCCGCGGCGCAGGTCATCTGGCCGAACGAGACGAAGGTGATGAAGAAGTTGTTCTGGACGCCGTTGCGCATCGCCTCGATGTCCGAGACCATGCGGCTGATCAGGCTGCCGTGGCGCCGGGCGTGAAAGAACGAGAGCGGCTGGGTGAGCAGGTGCGCCATCAGGCGGTCGCGGAGGTCGCGGAGGACGTTCTCGCCGATCTGGTGCGCCAGCCGGATGCGCCAGTAGAGCGCGACGTCGGCGACGACGAAGAAGACCGTGAAGAGGGCGAGGGCCCGGAAAGTCGCGGCTCCGTCGCCGGCCTGGACCGGGCCTTTGATGATGGAGCCGACGAGCCAGGCGAGGCCGGGCAGGGCCATCGCCCGGAAGACGCAGAGGACGAGCAGCGTGTTGCGCTGCAGGCGATGGGGGCTGGTGAAAGCGAGGAGCCGGGTGATGGTCGACCAGCGCAGGGGCAGACGGTCCGGTTCTTCTTCGTCGGGCCGCAGGCGGCGGACCGCGATCTCGAGGGGCGGCTTGCTCATGCGGGGGCTCCTTCGGATTGGACGAGGATCGCCCGACGATAGTGGCCGTCTTCCGCCATCAGCTGGGCGTGCGTGCCGACCTGCGTGAGGCGGCCGCGGTCGAGGACGAGGATGAGGTCGGCCCGGCGGAGCGTGCTCAGGCGATGCGCGACGATGAAGGTCGTGCGGCCGGCCATCGCGGATTCCATCGCCTCCATGATCTCCTTCTCGGTCTCCGGGTCGATGGCCGAGGTCGGGTCGTCGAGGAGGAGCACCGTCGGTTCGAGCAGCAGGGCGCGGGCGATGGCGATGCGTTGGCGCTGGCCGCCGGAAAGGTTCACGCCGCCTTCGCCGAGGAAGGTCTCGTAGCCCTCGGGCAGCGCCGTGATGAAGTCATGGGCGCCGGCGATACGCGCGGCCCGTTCGATGCGTTCCTGCGTGGCTTCGGGATGCCCGAAAGCGATGTTCGCCGCGATCGTGTTGGAGAACAGGAAGTTCTCCTGGAAGACCATCCCGACCTGACGGCGGAGTTCGGGCAGCGGCAGGCGGCGGATGTCGTGCCCGTCCAACGTGACGCGCCCGGAGCGAGGGTCGTAGAAGCGGGGGATGAGCGAGAGCAGGGCGGACTTGCCTGCGCCCGTCGCGCCGGCGATGGCGATGCGCTGGCCGGGCTCGGCGACGAACGAGAGGTCGCGGAGCACCGTGGCGTTGTCCTGGAACTCGAAGCTGACGTTTTCGAAGGCCACGCGACCGACGAAGCGGCCCGGGGAACTCGCCCCGGCCTCGGTTTCGACGCCCGGGTCGGTGTCCAGGATCTCGAAGATGCGTTTGGCGCCCGCCAAGGAGACCTGCGCGTTGTCGACGACCGAGGCGAGCGTCGTCACCTGGGCGGAGAACTGTTGCAGCAGGCCCGCGAAGGCGACCAGGCCGGTGCCGAGGGCGAGCTCGCCGCGCGCGACCATCCAGCCGCCGTAGCCGATGAGGACGGCCATCGAAAGACGGTTGAGCGCGTCGATGACGGGCCAGAACAGCGCGACCTCGCTGAAGACTTTACGCTTCTGGACGCGGATCGCCTCGCTCCATTCGGCGAAACGTCCCTGCACGCGCGGCTCCAGGGCGAAGCCTTTGACGACCTGGATGCCCTGCACGTTCTCCGAGAAGCCGAGCACCATGCGGTCCATCAGCTCGCGGTTCTCCTCGTAGGCGGGGCGCACCTTGCGGGAGAAGCGGATCGCGAACCAGACCTGGAACGGCAGGACCGAAAGGCAGGCCAGCGTGAGCCGCCAGTCGGTGCGGAACATGTAGGCGGCGCAGGCGGCCAGGGTCAGGGCGATGATGGCGAGCTGCAGCACCACGCCTTCGATGAAGAGCCGGATGGCATGCGCGTCGGAAGTGACGCGGTTGATGATCGAGCCGCTGGCGTTGGAGTCGAAGAAGCGGAAGCTCAGCTGCTGGAGCTTGGCGAAGACCTGGGAGCGGAGGTTGACGACGATGCGTCCGTGCAGGAAGCGGACCGAGACGAGGCCGAAGACGAAGGCGAGGGTCGCCCGCAGGACCGCGGCGACGAGGATGCCGGCGCCGAGCCAGATGAAGACGGCCTTGTCCGTGGCGTCGGCGGGGACGAAGAAGGGCAGGGCCGGCGCGGGGACGGTGCGGTCGGCGCAGTGACGGACGAAGTCGATGCCGACGCCGGCCAGCGCGACGACGGCGACGGTCAGGAAGACGACGGCGAGCTGCAGTCCGAGGAGCTGGAGGCAGTCCGCGCGGTACGACCAGGCGATCCGCAACAGCCGACGCAGCGTGGCGTCACGGGCGTCGGGAGTCGGAGGAGCGGGGTCGGCGGGCATGCGCGTCTGGGCGCAGGCAGGCTCAGCGGATCATCTGGCCTTCGCGCGAAGCCTTCTTGCGGAACTCGGCGAGGATGCGGGCGGTCAGCGGGCCGGGTTTGCCGGTGCCGATCTTGCGGGCGTCGACTTCGATGACCGGGATGACTTCCGCGGCGGTGCCCGTCAGGAAGCATTCGTCGGCGTTCCAGACGTCGTAGCGGGTGATGTTCGTCTCGACGGTCGGGATGCCGAGGGCGGCGGCGACTTCGAGGGCGACCTGGCGGGTGATGCCCACGAGCGCGCCGGCATGGGAGGCCGGGGTGATCAGGCGGCCTTTGTGGATCAGGAAGACGTTATCTCCGCTGCACTCTGCGACGTAGCCCTGCTCGTTGAGCATCAGGCACTCGTGGAAGCCGTGCTGCTGGGCCTCCATCTTCGCCATGATGTTGTTCAGGTAGTTGAGCGACTTGATCATCGGGGGCAGCGCGGCCGGGCTGATGCGGCGGGTCGGCGCGGTGATGATGCGCATGCCCGTGGCGTAGAGTTCCTCGGGGTAGAGCTTGATGGTGTCGGCGATGCAGACGATCGAAGGCTTCGGGCAGTTCTTGGGCGAGAGGCCCAGGTCGCCGAAGCCGCGGGAGACGACGAGGCGGATGTAGCCATCGGTCAGGTTGTTGCGGCGGCAGGATTCGCAGACGATCTCGGCGATCTCGGCGCGGGTCCAGGGCATCTCGAGGCAGAGGGCCTTGGCGGACATCTCGAGGCGCTCGAGGTGCTCGTCGAGGCGGAAGACGCAGCCTTGGTAGAGGCGGATGCCTTCGAAGATGCCGTCACCATAGAGGAAACCATGGTCGAAGACGGAGATCTTGGCCTCGGCCTTGGGGTAGAACTTGCCGTCGATGTAGACTTCCATGGTGGTGAAAATCCCACCTTGGGGGGTTAGGTGGGGTTTTTCCAGCCCGAAAGCCCCTTTTCCGGCGGCAATCTGCCTGTTCAGGCCGACTCTCTGACCGTCAGGCGGAATTTACCCGAGTCTTCCGGGGTGAGGAGTCCGACCGATTCGCTCGTGACGGGGCTCCCCAAGAGGAGGGAGAGGCGCCCGCCAAGCGTGGCTTGGACCGAAGCCAAACCGTCGCCGACTTGTTCAGGGAGGAGGCTGAGGTGGGCAGAGCCATCCGTCCGTTGGCGAAGCTGGTAATGGGCGATGCCGCGGAGTCCGCTGAAGGCCGCGTCCACCTGGCGGGTCGTGAGGATGCGGCCGTCGGCGCCACGGAGGGCGTCGCGCTTGCGTCCGTGCACGAGATAGCCACCGGCGACACGTTCGACGTAATCGCCGATCTCGTAGCGTACCAAAGGCAGGTAAGGGTTGGTGAGGGTCGTGACGAGGAGTTCGCCGACGCCGGCCATCGCGGTGGATTCCAGGAGCGCCGTGTCCGGGCTCGGGCGCATGATTCCGTCCGTCTGGACGAGCAGGTGGCCGGTCTCGCTGGAGCCGTAGAGGTCGATCACCGGTACGCCGAAGACGCGCTCCATGATCGCACGGTGCGTGACGCTGGTGAATTCGTAGCTCGTCAGGATGAAGCGCAGGGAAGGGAAGCGTCGGCCGTGGCGCTCGCAATGCAGGGCGAACCAAGCGCCGTGTACCGGGTCGACGTCGAGGAAGGCGGGCTCCCAGGCCGCGACTTCATCGGCCATGACGGCGAGCTTTTCGTCGCCGAGGCTGAAGGGGATGCGCGTCTGATTGACGTAGCGGCTGTCGCCGAGGGTGCGCTGTTCGAGGTTGAGCCAGCGGTTATAGCAGCTGACGCCGCTGCAACCCGGCGTCGTGAGGACGGCGCGATGAAGGCTGGTCCGTTCGCCGAAGCACTCGGCTAGGAAAGGGTTTCGGAGCAGGGCGCGGAGCTCCTGTTCGGCCCACCAGGTCTTGCCGAACACCACGCGCACGCTGGCGCCGGAGGTGCCGGAGGTGCTCTCTTCTTCGATCAGGCCGCGGGTGAGGAGCGATTCGACGGTCAGCCCGGCCGGCAGAAAGCCTTCGGGTGAATGTTCGCGTAGCTGGCTCTTCGTGATGCGGGGCAGGTCGGCGAGCTGAGCCGAGCGATCGGCGAAGGCCGTCTGCCAATGTCCGGAATCATAGAACGGCACCCCGGCGGTCTGGGCGATGGCTCCCTGCAGGCGCGCGGTCTCATCAGAGGCGCGGTCGATGGGCGGCAAAGAGAGCGGCATGCCCACAAGGAGTAAGCAACGCGGGTGAAAGCAAAACGGCGGCGAATTTTAACGGCGGAATCTTGCCATATAAGCCACTGCCTCCCGCTTGGGCGGAACTATCAGGATTGAACGGGGTCTTTTGTCCTCATATCTCCCCGTATGCGATTACCCCGTCGTTCATTTCTCCGTAAGGCCGCCGTCGCCGCCCTTGGCTTCACGATCATCCCCCGGCACGTCCTCGGCCGTGGCTTTGTCCCGCCCAGCGAGACCCTGAACCACGTCATCGTCGGCTGCGGCGGCATCTCCTCCATGCACTCCGAGCCGCGCATGACGGGTAAGAACCGCATCGTCGGCATCTGTGACGTCGATGCTCAGCGCGTCCAGAAGAAGCTGGAGCGTATCAAGCAGTCGGGTGGCGGCACGCCGATGACGGCCGAGGATTTCCGCGAGGTCATCGCCTTGCCGGACGCCGACGTCGTGCACGTCTGCACTCCCCCGCATTGGCACGGCGTCATCGCCGCCATGGCTGCCCGCCGCGGCAAGGCCGTCTGGTGCGAGAAGCCGCTGACCCGTACCATCGGCGAGGGCATCGCCCTCAGCCGCGTCGTGCAGCAGACCGGCGTGCCGTTCCGCGTGAACACCTGGTTCCGTCTCAATCGTACCAATTATTACGGCGTCGGCCCGGCCCGGGAGATCCGCCGCGTCGTCGCGAGCGGCGTCCTCGGCGGCCCGCTGACGGTGCGCCTCGCCCCGGTCGGCGGCATCCAGTGGAAGGTGAACCTCTGGACCGGCAAGCCGGACCTCAAGCCGGAGCCCGTCCCGGCGCACCTGAACTGGGACATGTACTGCGGACCCTCGCAGCTCATCCCTTACCACCCGCACCGCTGCCACGGTTCCTTCCGCGGTTATTGGAACTTCGACCAAGGCGGCCTCGGTGACATGGGCCAGCACTTCCTCGATCCCGTGCAGTATTTCCTCGGCAAGGACGGCGAGTCGCCCGTCTCCGTCGAGTGCGACGCTCCCGCCCAGGACGCCATGGCTTGCGGCGTCTGGAAGACCGTCACCCTCACTTACAAGGACGGCACGCGCATCATCCTCGAATCCGAGCTCGCCGAACGTAATCCTGAGAACCCCTTCCTCGAAGGACCGAACGGCAAGCTCTTCGCCGGCATGCGCTGCAGCCGTCCCGAGCTCCTCGTCAAGGCCGCCGAATTCCCGCTGCCGGAATATCAGGAAGACGATTTCGACGCCTGCGCGCGGGAGAAGCGTCCGTTCGGCTACGGCGTCAACGAGGCCTTCCGCAGTTCGACGCTCGTCAATCTCGCCGCCCTCAGCGTCCGGCTGGGCCGCAAGCTGAACTTCAAGGCCGACGGCTCCGGCTTCGTCGGTGACGACCAGGCCAACCAACTCCACTCGCCCGCGCTACGCGGCACATGGTCGATCTGAACCTCCAGTCCGCCCGTCGCCAGTTCCGCTGGCTCGCCGTGCTCGCGTCCGTCCTGGGTCTCTTATCCGCCTGGGGCGCCCGCGACCACGTGATCTGGATGCTCGAGGTCCTGCCTGTCTTCCTCATCGCCGGCGCCGCCTGGCGCCTCGATTGGACGCCGAGCGTGTTTCTCGGTCGTTGGATGTTCTTCCATGCGATCGTCTTGATCGTCGGGGCCCACTATACCTATGCCGAAGTGCCGGCCGGAGCGTGGGTGGCCGAGTGGCTGGGGCAGACGCGTAATCCTTACGACCGACTGGGTCACCTCATGCAGGGCGTCGTCCCGGCGTTGATGATCCGCGAATGGCTGCTCCGCGGGCCGGCGGCCGGCGCCGTGAGTCTGACCGCCTGGGCTGGCGTCTGCTTCGCCGGCGCTTTTAGCGCGGCCTACGAGATCTTCGAATGGGGCTCGGCGATCGTGCTCGGCCAGGCCGCC